>JAWOEP010000105.1:0-5656 GCA_046482705.1 Desulfotignum sp. | reverse complement strand
GTTTCTGGTGCAAAATCTGGATCCTGAAGGGGCCTGCGGCCATCTGCTGGCTGATCCTGCCAAGTCCAGCGCCTGCAAGCGCAGCCATTTGTTTTTGCGCTGGATGGTGCGCAAAGACCGGGTGGATCCGGGCGGATGGGACCGCATCCAGTCAGATAAGCTGCTCATTCCCCTTGACCGGCATATGTATACAGCAGGACAGATGCTGGGGTTTACCCGGCGCAAAAGTCCGGACCGGACCGCCTGCCTGGAAATTACAGAAGGGTTTCGAAAGATTGCACCCCATGATCCGGTGAAATATGATTTTTGCCTCACCCGGTTCGGTATCCAGCGCACCATGGATATGACGGACCTTCAAACCCTACTGGCAGGATAAACCGAATTAAAGGAAACAGACAAAAATGGCTGAAAATGGATATGCCCTTCCCCCGCTGCTGACAGGACTGCTGATCAAGCGGTATAAACGGTTTCTGGCAGATGTGCGTCTGGACACAGGAAAAGTTGTGACCGCCCACTGCCCCAATTCCGGGTCCATGCTGGGGTGCGCAGTCCCGGGATCCCGGGTATGGATATCCCGGAGTGACAATCCCCGGCGCAAGCTCAAATACACCTGGGAGTTGATACGGACAAAACAATCCATGATAGGCATCAACACCCTTGTGCCCAATAAACTGGTGAAATCAGCCATTGAAAACAACCTTATTTCAGAGCTTTGCGGATATGAAAAAGTGCGTTCAGAGGTGAAGACCAGCAAAGGCACCCGGCTTGACCTGGTTCTGGAAGATGTTGCAGGCCGGCGCTGTTACGTGGAAATCAAAAACTGCACCCTGGTGGAGAACGGCACTGCCATGTTTCCGGATGCGGTCACAAAACGGGGGCAGAAGCATCTGGATGAACTGGTGGACCTGGCCGGGGCCGGCCACAGAGGGGTGATTTTTTATCTGATCCAGCGCACGGATGCTGTCCGGTTTGCGCCTGCTGCCATGATAGATAAAGTATATGCACAAAAACTGCTGCATGCACATAACAAAGGGGTGGAGATCATCACCCGGGATGTTGCCATTACCCTGGAACATATCCATATCAACCAGCGTATACCGGTTCTTTTGTAACCCCGGACTGGCTGCAGACAGGTCTTGACAATCTACCACCCTGTAGTATTTTAAGCCAAGACATTCAGATTAGGCCTTACTCTTCAGTTTCTGTTAAAAAAAAGCAAGAAAATGAAGAGTGGCACCTGGGTTGCGGGTTTCCCGCGTTAGTTATATGAAAGCAGTCAGCCGTCAGCCATCAGTACTCAGCTAAAAGCTAACGGCTAAAAGCTAACTGCTAACAGCTAACAGCTAACAGCTAATAGCTTTCATCATTTGTTGTGCCCGTCAGGGCATGGGCGTTATCAAAGACTTCATGGGGAAGGAGAAGATACATGTGGGACTATACAGAAAAGGTAAAAGAGCATTTTTTACACCCCAGGAACGTGGGTGAACTCGAAGATGCCAATGCCATAGGAGAAACCGGTTCTTTGAACTGCGGGGATGCATTGAAACTGTATTTAAAGGTGAATGAAAACGAGCGGATAATTGACGCATCTTTCATGACTTTCGGCTGTGCCAGTGCGGTTGCCTCTTCTTCTGCACTCACCGAGATCATCAAAGGTATGACCTTGGATGAGGCTGCCAAAATCACCAATGATGATATTGCCGATTATCTGGGGGGACTGCCCAAAGAAAAAATGCATTGTTCTGTCATGGGCAAGGCAGCCTTGAAAAAAGCCATAGCTGATTACAGAGGTGTGCAGATCCTTGAAAAACCAGGGGAAATGGTATGTGAATGTTTTGAAGTGACAGATCTGGAAATTATCGATGCAGTAAAAGAAAATAATCTGGAAACAACCGAGGACGTGACCGATTATCTGAAAGCCGGGGGCGGATGCGGCAAGTGCCTGGACCGGATAGAAGAGGTGATCGCCTCTGTCAAAGCCAAAGGATAATCTGATGAAAGTGATTTATACGGACAACAATGCCACCACAAAAGTGGCGGATGAAGTCATTGAAGAGATGGTGCCTTACCTGGGTCAGTTTTATGGAAATCCGTCTTCCATGCATACATTCGGGGACCAGGTGGGCAAAAAGATCACACAGGCCAGAATGCAGGTAGCCCAACTGATAAACGCAGATCCGGATGAGATCGTTTTTACCTCCTGCGGCACGGAAAGCGATAACAGCGCCATATTTTCCGCCCTGAATGCCAATCCTGATAAAAAACAGATCATCACCTCCACTGTGGAGCACCCGGCCATCTTAAATCTGTTCAAATACCTGCGGGACAAAAAAGGGTATGATGCGGTGTTCGTGCCGGTGGACAAACAAGGGCACCTGGATACGGACATGCTGTATGACAAATTGTCTGACAACACAGCAGTCGTATCTTTGATGTGGGCCAACAATGAAACCGGGGTGATTTTTCCCATTCCTGAGATCGCAAAAAAAGTGACGGAAAAAGGGATTTTGTTTCATACGGATGCGGTGCAGGCTGCCGGCAAGATTCCCATGGATGTAAAAGCGGCTAATGTGGATATGCTTGCCCTGTCCGGCCATAAAATCCACGCCCCCAAGGGGATAGGTGTTTTGTATGTGAAAAAGGGGCTGAAATTTCATCCCTATCTGATCGGCGGCCACCAGGAAAAAGGCCGGCGGGGCGGCACGGAAAACACGGTTTCCATCATCGGACTGGGACGTGCCTGCAGGCTGGCGGCCCAGCATCTGCCGATAATGGCGGACCGGGTGAGAAAATTGCGGGATTACCTTCAGGATCAACTCCTGGAAAAGATTCCTGCCGCCTCTGTCAACGGCGATCTGGAAAACCGTCTCCCCAACACCCTGTCCATCGGGTTTGACGCTGTGGAAGGCGAATCCATACTCATGCTGCTGGACAGAGAAAACATCTGCGCATCATCCGGATCAGCCTGTACATCCGGGTCGCTGGATCCCTCCCATGTGCTTCTGGCCATGCAGGTACCGTTCAAATCCGCCCACGGTACCATCCGGTTTTCTCTGTCCCATTACAATACCAGAGAAGAAATGGACCATATTGTTAAAACCATGGTGTCGGCAATTGAAACCCTGCGGGCCATGTCACCTTTCTGGAAAGACGGCAAAATGGTATAGCTATAATGACAACAGATCAAGCATTGGTGTTTGCCATACTGTCAGCTGCCCTGATTTTTTTTGTCTGGGGAAAGTTCCGGTATGACCTGGTGGCCCTGTCCGCGCTTTTGCTGGTTTCCATCACCGGCCTGGTCCCTGAGGATCAGGTGTTTTCAGGCTTCGGTCATCCGGCAGTGATTACGGTGGCAGCTGTTCTGGTGCTCAGCCGGGGGCTTTTCAATGCCGGTGCCGTGGATCTGTTGTCCCGGCACATGGCAAAAGTGGGGTCAGACCCCACAGCCCAGGTGACGGCCCTGGCCGCCGTTGTTGTTGTATGTTCCAGTGTGATGAACAATGTGGGTGCCCTGGCGCTTTTGATGCCGGTTGCCATATGGATGTCCCGCCAGAGCGGCCGGTCTCCTTCCCTTTTGCTCATGCCCCTGGCTTTTGGATCCCTTATGGGCGGTCTGGTCACTTTGATCGGCACTCCTCCCAATATTATCATTGCCTTGTACCGGGTTGAAACCGGTCTGCCGGCATTCGGCATGTTTGACTTTGCGCCGGTGGGTATTGGTGTGGCCCTTGCGGGCCTGGTTTTTATTTCCCTGTTCGGCTGGCGCCTGACCCCCCAACGGGAGACCCGGGCATCCTCGGAAGGATTGTTCGAAATTGAAGACTATATCACTGAGGTGATCATTCCTGAAGGATCAAAATTCGTGGGGCAGACCATCTTTCACCTCACTTCTGCCATGGAAAAGGAAACCGAAGCCACGGTGGTGAGTCTTTCCAGAGGCGATGTCCACAAGCCGGTGCCTTCCTGGTACGAGATCATTGAAGCCGGAGATGTTTTGATGGTGGAAGCGGCCCCGGATGATCTCAAGGCATTGATGGACACCCTGGGACTGGAGCTGGCCGAATGCAAGGGAGACTGCCGGGCCACCCTGGGGTCGAAAGATATCCGTCTCATGGAGGCGGTAATCACCACGGAATCCACGCTGCCGGGTAAAACTTCAGGCGGGCTCTACCTTCGCAGGTTTTACGGGGTCAACCTGCTGGCCATTGCCCGCCGCGGGCGGCGGATCACACGTCCCTTAAGTGAGACAAAATTTATGGCCGGAGATATCCTTTTATTCCAGGGTACTGATGAATCCCTGGAGAAGGTTGTCAAGGCGTTTAAATGCCTGCCGCTGGCAGAGCGGGAAATACGCATCGGCCAGCCCAAAAATGTGATGCTGTCCGTGGGGATTTTCGGTTCCGCCATGATCCTGTCAGCCACAGGTGTACTGCCGGTTCAGGTGGCATTTACAGCGGCAGCAGTGATAATGGTTGTGACCGGCGTGGTTCCTTTAGGAGAAATTTATGATCACATCGACTGGCCGGTGATCGTACTGCTGGGGGCCATGTTTCCCCTGGGCCATGCCCTGGAAGCATCCGGCGGTGCACAGTTGATTGCTGAAAAACTGCTGGTGATGTCCGGTTTTTTTCCGGCCTGGGGAACCCTGGCCGTGCTGCTGGCCGGCACCATGCTGCTGTCAAATGTGGTGAACAACGCGGCAGCTGCGGTTCTCATGGCACCTATCTCCGTTACCCTGGCCCGGGAAATGGGATTTTCTCCAGACCCGTTTTTGATGGCAGTTGCGGTGGGGGCCTCCTGCGCCTTTCTGACCCCGGTGGGCCACCAGTCCAACGCCCTGGTCATGGAACCGGGCGGATATGAGTTCGGCGATTACTGGCGCCTGGGCCTGCCCCTTTCCATCCTGGTGACCCTGGTGGCCATCCCCCTGATCCTGATTTTCTGGCCCATGGTTCCCGTCTCCCAGGGGTGATCGCTCATCCGAAGCGTTTCATTTTTTTGAAGTCGGTGTTATGCCTAAAGGAGGCTTCTGTCATCAGCTACGAGTGGCGGGGGGATCTGTGTGGGTTGATCCCATTCTGCCGCGGTTGTTACAGGCTGTTGGGCATGCGAAGCGTTAAGAACGTCAAACTGTATGAGGACATACCTGCCCGCAGTTTTTGACGTTTAGCGCAGCCATGCCCTACAGCCTGTCAAACGCGAAAGACGGGTGAGACCCACACAGATCCCCCCAACACGGGTCCACTCCTGAGACGTCACAAATTTTCATACACGATTCATTAAAACTGCCGGACAGCAACCCAAATAGCTGTGCCTGCCATCAGTCCTGAAACAGCGGGGTACTGATATACCGTTCTCCGGTATCACACACAATGAATACCACTGTCTTTCCCGGATGCTGCTGTGCCATCTGTTTTGCGGCATGAAAATTGGCGCCCGATGATATGCCGCACAGCATCCCGTAATCTTTTGCCAGTTCCTTTGCATTGGCAAAGGCATTGTCTTCTGAAACCGCGACAATCTCATCGATGATCTCCCGGTTCAGGTTGGCAGGAATAAACCCTGCCCCGATGCCCTGGATTTTGTGGGGGCCGGGGTTTCCCCCGGAAAGGACAGGAGATTTTTCCGGTTCCACTGCCACGGACAAAAGATGGGG
>JAWOEP010000383.1:0-4703 GCA_046482705.1 Desulfotignum sp. | reverse complement strand
GCGGCAATCCGGTCTTTTTCCCACAACAATTCCTGGTGCCGGAGCTGGTTTTCAAGCTCATTTACCTGCTTTGCCAGTGACGTATAATCCGGTTTTTCACTCATGGGGATCCTTTTATACAAATAATACCAGGCTGGCCGCCATTACAGCCATGCCCGCCACCACCCCGTACATGGCAATGTGATGGTCCCCGTATTTTTCCGCTGTGGGCAGCAGTTCATCCAGGGAAATAAATACCATGATGCCGGCCACTGCGGCAAACAACAGGCCGAATAAGGTGTCGGTGGCGTATCTGAGAATCAGAAAATATCCCAGCAAAGCCCCCACCGGTTCAGACAGGCCCGATAAAAACGACAGGCCAAAGGCTTTTTTCCGGCTGCCAGTGGCATAAAAGATGGGAACAGATACAGCAATGCCTTCAGGGATATTGTGGATGGCAATGGCAATGGCTATGCTCATGCCCAGGGCCGGATCCTGGAGTGCGCCGACAAATGTGGCAATGCCTTCGGGAAAATTGTGGATGCCGATGGCCAGAGCGGAAAAAAGACCCATGCGGTGCAATTTTTTTTTCTGCAGCACCAGATCCGGGTCTGACATTTCTTCAACATTCCTGATTTCATGGGGGTTTTCATAACCGGGAACCAGATAGTCGATCAGGGCGATCAGGAGGATACCTGCGAAAAATGCCAGGGTGGTCATCAGATACCCCTGAAAGGAACCAAGGGCAGCTTCCAGGGATTGTCTGGCCTTGACAAAAATTTCCACCAGGGAAACATAGATCATGACCCCGGCGGAAAACCCCAGAGAAGCAGTTAAAAACCGGGTATTGGTGCGTTTGGCAAAAATGGCCAGGCCGCTGCCGATACCGGTTGACAGGCCTGCCAGAACGGTAAGGGAGAACGCAAACAAAACCGTTCCGGTGTCATAAGCCATATTAACCCATCTCCTCAAAAATTATGCCAGGGTCTAAATACATGCGGCAGAGTGTCTGCAATGTCTGGGATAACCCTGGTTCCGGAACTGGTTGTAATAATTTTTACAGGGCAATGTCAATATGCATTCCGATACCCGGGGCTGAATCCCGGCATCATATGCTTTTTTCCCACGGTCTGCCCTTTGGCAAAACTGTCCAGAAACTTTCGGACATTGCCGGTGACAAAAGAGAGGAGATGAATGTTTTGTTCTGATATCAGGTCTGCAGGTTTTCGGGAGATGGCGCCGCATACCAGGGTATCAATTTCAAGTGATTTCAGGGTATTGATAAGGTGTACAGGAGATTCCGGATCAAAGGATGTATAAAACTGTCTGGTAATATGTCTGTCTTCAATCTGAACCACCAGCAGGGTGCGGGCGGAATCAAAAACAGGTGAAATCCGGTTTCCCCATATGGTGACAGCAATTTTCAAAAAAAATCTCCATGTGCAGAATTGGTATGCCGTTGTATTGCTGCACATGACAGATGCAAAGCCTGTGCCGGACTATACCGGAATGTGAGGGTGCGGTTAATGATCTGAAAAATTTCCTGTCTGGCAGGCAATCCAGCAGTTTAAAAACAAATGATGGCCCCGGTCGTTCAGGGGGGAGGGTCGCAAAAAAAGGACCTGTCCGCCGGCATGGGTTGCATTTATAATTTTATGCCCAGTTTTTTTATGCGCCGGAACAGGGTGCTTTTATGGATACCCAGGTCTTTTGCAGCTGCATTTCTGTTGTAATTGTTTCTGGCAAGGGCATCGGAGATCAGATTGATCTGTGCGGTTTTTACCGGATCATCCGAGGTTTTTCGGGAGGAAACCGGTTTTCCGGCAAGAAATCCGGGCAGATGTTCCCAGGTGATGGTGCCCTCCTGACACAGGACAAAGGCATGCTCGATAATATTTTCCAGTTCCCGGATATTGCCGGGAAAGGTGTGGGACATAAGGGTGGCCAGAACTGCCTGGTCAATTCCCTGGATGAATTTTCCCTGGCGCAGGTTCATCTTTGAAATAAAGCGTTCCACCAGCAGCGGTACATCTTCCATGCGCTGGCGCAGCGGCGGCAGGGTGAGCCGGACCACATTGACCCGGTAGTACAGATCCTGGCGGAACTGGTCAGCAGCCATAAGCTCGGACAGGTCCCTGTTGGTGGCCGCAATGATCCGGATATCGGTTTTCTCCTTTTCTATGCCGCCCAAAGGGGTATATTCATGTTCCTGGAGTACCCGGAGCAGGCTCACCTGGAAGGCAGGGCTGGTATCTCCGATTTCATCTAAAAATATGGTGCCCCCGTGGGCCAGAGCAAATTGCCCCGGTTTGTCTTTGACTGCATGGGTAAAGGCGCCTTTTTTATACCCGAACAGTTCGGATTCCAGCAGGGTGTCGGGCAGGGCCCCGCAGTTGATGGCCATGAAAGGCTTGTCTTTTCTGGGCCCCATGTTGTGGATGGCCCGGGCCAGGAGTTCTTTGCCAGTGCCGGTTTCCCCCTCGATGAGAACCGTGGCATCGGAACTGGATACCTGGGGCAGGATGGCAAAGATTTTTTTCATGGCACTGCTGTTGCTGACAATGTCTTCCACCTGGAAGCTGGCGGACAACTCCTTGCGCAGCTCTTCCACAAGGGAGTGGTCCCTGAAAATTTCCACCCCGCCGATGACATCATTGTTTTTGTCTATGAGCAGGGAGGTGGACACGGATATGGGGATTTTTTTCTGCTGGCTGTTGATGATATATGCCGAGGTGGAGACATAGGGTTTGCCTTCTTCCATTGTTTTTTTCAGGGCGCAGTCCACCTCGCACATATTGGATCGGAATACTTCCCAGCAGTGGCGGCCGATGGCCTCTTTTCTGCTGATACCGGTGATTTCCTCGGCAGCCCGGTTAAAGGAGGTGATTTCCCAGTTGTAGTCTATGGTGAATACCCCGTCGGAAATGCATTCCAGGATAACTTCGGTGGTTTCCTTTGTCAGGGGGCCGAATATTTTCTTTTTATGGATCATGTGGTTTTTGCCTGAAGGTTAAATGGATGCCTTTGTTTTTTATACACAAAAAAGTCCGTAAATGCAACTGCAGGGCACAGGGCACCCAACAATGCGCATCAGGCGGATCTCAGGCGGCGGACCTGTTCCAGATACCGGGTCTTGCACAGGGTTTCCACCGCTGCCATGGTGGAAAAGGCCCGGGTGAAATCGGTTTTTCCTGTAACAAACAACCCATGGCCATGGACAATCACGCTGTCTGATGTGTCACATGCCCGGGGCAGGGTGTTGCACAGTCCGAAGGGGCCGGTTCCCACCTCTCCGGGCACGATGGGAACAGATCCGATATGGCGGGGTACCGGGCAGTGGGTATGGCACTTGTCTGCAAAAGCACAGGCAGCCTTTTGGGCGGGATCGCAGTCCATGGATGCAATCACACAAAACCGGGGATGCCCGTGGAGAATGGTCTGGCAGCCGGTGCGGGCAATGGTTTCCAGGTGAGCGGTCAGTTCACTTGAGGCGGTGATGCCTGCAGTTGAAGAGCCGTCCAGGGGGACCGGGTCGATGCACCCGGTCAGTTCATCCAGGCTGGCCCCGGTCTGGCTGATATACAGGGTGTTGTTCCAGCAGCAGGATATATTGCCGAAATAGGAATCCACAAGGCCGTGGTCCACAACTTTTCTGCCTGTCTGGACCATGGCTGCATACACTTCCTGCTCCCTGGAAAACGGACCGCGCACCAGATCAGGAAAGGCGGGCAGCTCTTTTTGCAAAAAAGGCAGGACCTGGTCAAAAACATGGTCCATTTCCGGATCATGGTGCCCTAATTTCAGGCCGGCCAGGTAATTGCTGAAAAAGGCCACAAAACAGGCAAAGCATACCGAACTCATGTGTACAAATCCCTGTTCCGGGCTGACAGTTCCCGGGGCAATCACAGCTGGTCCGAAAAATTCTGGGTCCCGGTCATTTTCCAGGATAATAACGGTTTTCCGTTTTTTCAGGGTCTGGATAACGGCGTGAAGATCAAACCGGTCCACCACTGGCAGGTCATGGAGAAAGGTGCGGGTTTCACAGTCCCGGGGCAGAATGGTGCCTCCGGATTTCAGGGCACGGCCGGCCAGAAATCTGATGATAAGGTCATAGGGAAACCCGGGCCGCAAAAAGACCAGAGAATTGATGTTCAGGTGCTGAAAAATTTTTTCCAGCACCGGGGTTTCCAGGGCGGTTGTATTCCATACCAGGTCCCGGTCCAGCCCGCCCACCAGGGGGGCACCCGGACCGGCAGTTGCGGCAAGGCCGGCATCCACAAGTTTTTGGGCATATTTTTTTACAAGGATTTCCACGAAACCCCCAGCTGCTGTGCTTTTTTGCGTGTGGGCAGGCCGTTTGGGGTCAGCCCCCGCACAGCATAATAGGCAGCTTTGGCCTGTAAAAAATCTGCCCGGTCAATGGGCGGTACCATGAACTGGCCTGCGCCGGTGCCGGGTTGCGTGAAAAACCGGGCAGGCAGGTCATCGTGCCGGGCATCGAATCCCCTGCAGCTGTTGATGATCCGCTCATTATAATATATTTTTTCCCCGGCAGCCAGAAGATCCTGGGCAGTGACATCCTGTCCGGTCACAGCAGAAAACACTTTGGCATATTCTTCCAGGCCGGCGGCAAAGAAAGTGAATTTGCAGGCGATCAGCGAATCCACCACTGCATTGAGATCTTCGGCGATTTTGATGATTCTGGCTTTGCCGCTGAAAGAAAA
>JAWOEP010000304.1:0-5176 GCA_046482705.1 Desulfotignum sp. | reverse complement strand
GGGTTGCAACCTTTTTGCAACGGCTCTGGATAACAACACCCGGGCTTTACCAGCGTACTCTTGATGATTTTCTTGCCTTTGCCGGCGGTTTCACCAAAAAAATTCAGAACGGGTCCCTGCACTTTTACCTGTTTGTGACCATTTTTACCATGGTTGCGGCTGTGGGATGGCCCTGGATATTTCATATCCCTGCCGCCCTGGTGTTGCCCGAAACCGTTGGCCCCTCTATCGCATTGGGCCTGTTTGCCTTTATCCTGGCATCCACCGGTGTGGTGGTCACAGCCAGGAAAAGGCTTTCCGCCATCGGCGGACTGGCGGGTGTGGGGTCGGGGGTGGCCCTGACTTTCCTTGTTTTCGGGGCGCCGGACATTGCCTTGACCCAGCTGCTGGTGGAAACCTTGACAGTCATCTTCGTATCCCTGGTGCTGCTGCGGCTGCCTCCCATGGATACTGTCCCAAAAAGATCATATTCCAGAACCATCGGGGATGCCTGCCTGTCCCTGGGGGCAGGCCTTGTTTTGACCACAGTGCTGATGGGTGTTTTACAGGTACCCCTGGACCGGAGTCTCACCGCTTTTTTTGAAAACCATGCCTATATTGCTGCCCACGGCCGCAATATCGTCAATGTTATTCTGGTGGACTTCAGGTGCCTGGACACCCTGGGGGAAATATGCGTGGTGGTGCTGGCCGCCTGGGCAGCTGTAACACTTATCCGCAGACCAAAGGAGGGGTAATGCAGTCGGTTATTTTAAAAACAGCCACACACCTCATGGTGGGATTGATGCTGGTATTTGCCGTATATGTTCTGCTCCGGGGCCACCATGAACCAGGGGGCGGGTTTTCCGCGGCCCTTCTGGCAGGTACGGCATTTGCCCTGTTTGCCATCACCGAGGGGGCTGATCAGGTGCGCCTGGCCATCCGTATCCGTCCGGCAGTCATGGCCATGACCGGCCTGGCCATGGCCGTGATATCAGGACTGCCGGCCCTTTTCACGGGAAAGCCTTTTCTCACGGGAATCTGGTGGCATCTGAACGGGTTTTCCATGGGGTCCCCCCTGATCTTTGACATGGGGGTTTTTCTGGCGGTTCTGGGTGCCATTCTTTCCATTTTACTGGCCCTGGAGGAAAACTAAGGATGGAATTTTTTCTGGCAATTGTTGTGGGATTGGTGGTCAGCGCAGCCTTTTTTTTAATGCTTTCAGGGGTTTTGATACGCTTTGTTTTCGGCCTCATCCTCATGGGCAATGCCGTAAATCTGCTGATTTTTACAGCCGGAAGACTGGCCCCTGTGAATCCCCCTCTGATTGATGCACAACAACCCCTTCTCACAGCACCGGCTGCCAATGCCCTGCCCCAAGCACTGATACTTACCGCCATTGTGATCGGGTTTTCCATGACCATTTTCATGCTGATTCTGCTGTTTCGCACCCATGACCAGACCCGTACCCTGGATGCTGACCAGGACCGGTTTATTTTTGAAACAGACAAAAATGATCTGCCGGAAATTTCCGGGCAAAAGGAGCAGGAATGACAAACCTGCTGGTATTTCCCATTCTGCTGCCCCTTGTGATTGCAGTTCTCTTCATCCTTGCCCGGGTGAGAGACCGCCACGCCGGCACAGTGGCCATTGCCGGGGCACTGGCACACCTGTTCATATCCTTCATGCTCATGGCAAGGGTGATGGAACATAAAGTCACTGTCCTGTGGGTGGGTGACTGGCCCTTTCCTGCCGGCATCTGCCTTGTGGCTGATTATCTGAGCGCGGTGATGGTGCTGATTACCGCTGTAATCCACACCGCGGTGGTGGTCTATGCAGCAAAAGACATAGAAACCCGGCAGATAAAAGCGGGGTTCTATCCCTTTATGCAGATTCTGACAGCCGCCATATGCGGGGCCTTTCTCACAGGAGATCTGTTCAACCTGTATGTGTGGTTTGAAGTCATGCTCATGGCATCCTTTGGCATCATGGTCATGGAGAATCCGGCCGGCCGGCTGACCAATGCTGTTAAATATGTTGCCTTGAACCTGTTGTCAACACTGTTTCTCATAACCGCCATCGGCCTGCTCTACGGTCTTACCGGCACCCTGAACCTGGCAGACCTGCATGACAAGGCGGCACAGGTGGAAAACACAGCCCTGCTCACCAGCACGGCCATGCTGATGATGACGGCATTCGGCATAAAAGCTGCCCTGTTTCCCTTGTTCTTCTGGCTTCCTGCAGCCTATCACACCCTGCCGGCAGCAGTGGCTGCTTTTTTTGCAGGACTGCTCACAAAGGTGGGGGTATATGCCCTGATCCGGCTGTTTACCCTGGTGTTTGTCACCCAGCCCCACATCACCCACACCATTCTGATGGGGGCTGCAATACTCACCATGGTATCCGGGGTTGTAACGGCTGCCTCACAGATGGATATCCGCCGCATCCTGTCTTTTCACATCATCAGCCAGGTGGGATATATGATACTGGGACTTGCCGTATTCACCCCCCTGGCCCTGACCGGCACCCTGGTCTATCTGGTGCACAACATTATTGCCAAATCCAATCTGTTTCTGGTGGGCGGGCTCATTCACAGGACCACAGGTACATTTCACCTGTCCCGTATGGGCAGCCTTTACAAAACCCATGGCCTGCTTTCTGCAGGATTTTTCATCCCGGCATTTTCCCTGGCCGGGTTTCCTCCCCTGTCCGGGTTCTGGGCCAAACTGCTGATCATTTACGCCTGCCTTGAGAGCGGGCATTACACAGCAGCGGGAGTTGCGGCTGCTGTGGGACTGCTGACACTATTTTCCATGGCCAAGATATGGCTGAAAGCCTTCTGGAAACAAACGCCCCAAACAGCTCCCCCGCCCCTGCCAAAAAATTATTCTGCCTGGATGATGGCTCCGGTGGTGTGCCTGTGCCTTTTCACGGTCTTTTTAGGACTTTTCATGGAGCCTGTCATGCAGCTGTCACTTGCGGCCGGTGAGCAGCTGGTGAATCCTGCAGCCTATATACTTGCTGTTAAAGGAGGTGGCTGATGCCGCTGTTACTGCTCAACATCGTTTTTGCCGCCGTATTCACCCTTTTACTGGACTCCGGCAGCATTGGTACCTTTCTGTCCGGCTTTGCCCTGGGATACCTGATTTTATGGCTGTCCAGTCCCCTGTACCCGGAAACCGGGTATTTTAAAAAACTGCCCAAAACCTTTAACCTGGCCGCCTATTTTTTTTGGGAACTGGTGATTTCCACCCTGCAGGTGGCATGGGATGTTATCACCCCTAAAGACATCAACCGCCCGGGTATCATCGGGGTGCCTTTGACAGCCCGGACAGATCTGGAAATATTTCTGGTGGCCAATATGCTGTCTTTGACCCCGGGCACCCTGAGTGTGGACCTGTCGGAGGACAAAAAAACCCTGTATGTCCATGTCATGTTTCTTGCGGATATTGAAAAAACCAGGGAAGGCATCAAAAATGGACTGGAAAGACGTATACTGGAGGTGATGCGGTCATGATAACCGGAGAAATTTTCCTGTACCGGGCAGACCAGGTTTCCATGGCCATACTGCTGGCCGGCATGGTCCTGCTTTTGTGGCGCCTGTCAAAAGGTCCCACTGCTGCAGACCGGGTTATTGCCATGGACCTGTTGTCTGTTCTGGTGGTGACATTTCTGGTAATTCTTTCCATCCATACACGGGAAACCAGCTACCTGGATGTAGCCATCGCATATGCCTGTATCGCCTTTTTAGGCACCATCGCCCTGGCCAGATTTATCCAGAAAGGATCCCGGAATAAGCAATCCCGACTTGGCCACCGCCCAGAATCAGACACCCCTTGTGAAAACCTTCCAGACAAGAGGTGTTCACATGATTGAATATCTCACCGGCATTCTCATGGTGCTGGGCAGTCTTTTCTGCCTGGTGGCGGCACTGGGGGTGATCCGGCTGCCGGACACCCTTACGCGCATGCATGCAGTCACAAAAGCCGGTTCTCTCGGGGCCGGCCTGGTGGTCTTTGCCCATGCCTTTTTCTATCAGCAGACAGGGATTTTTCTGCGGGCCGGTTTCATCATCGCCCTGCTGCTGTTCACTGCACCGGTTGCAGCCCATCTCATTGCCCGGGCCTCATACAGAAGCGGGGTTCCCTTGTCCGACCGCACCCGGGTTGATGAACTCAAAAGACAGCATTGAAATTTGATGCAACTGCCAGGCCGCAAATCCTATCAAAAGCGATTACCAGTCCAGTCCACGTAACCCCATTCTTTTTCTTTGATATCATAATCACATATATGATTACATTTATGATTACATGTTGACAAATTTTCAGGCATGAATTAAGGTTGTCAGAATTTTTTAATGGTTGCGCATGACAACTTTACAGCACCTGTAACAGATAAAAAAGGAATGGGAAAATGTCACCTGGTGGAATTTTTATTCAAGGCATTATCAGTGTTTTTTTCGGTATGACCCTGCTGTATCTGTCCATTAAAATCACTGCATTTGTTGTTGACCGGATGGCGCGGAAAAATAAAGGAGAGGTCCAGGATGATAAATAACTTATATTCGTTGCTGCACACAACCGGTTTTGTACACCTGACACCTGGCATGATCATCATGTGGTGTATCGGGCTGATCCTGATCTATCTGGCAATAAAAAAACAATATGAGCCGCTGCTGCTCCTGCCCATCGGATTCGGTATCCTGCTGGTGAATCTGCCGTTGAGCGGACTGATGGAACCGAACGTGGGACTGCTGTGGAAATTCTATCACTACGGCATCCACTGGGAAATTATCCCGCCGTTGATTTTTCTGGGCATAGGTGCATTCACCGATTTCGGCCCTCTGCTTGCCAACCCGCGGTTGATCTTTTTAGGAGCCGGTGCCCAGGCCGGGGTGTATCTGACCTTTTTTGCTTCCCATGCCATGGGATACAATATCATGGAAGCCGCCACCATCGGCATGATCGGCGGGGCTGACGGGCCCACCACCATTTTTATTTCCTCCAAACTGGCACCCCAGCTTTTGGGGGCCTGTGCTGTGGCCGCCTATTCCTATATGGCCATGGTACCCATTATCCAGCCGCCGATCATGCGGCTGATGACCACCAAAGCGGAACGCGGGATAAAAATGGCCAAGGCACGGCCGGTGAGCAAGCGGGAAAAACTGCTGTTTCCCATTGTGTCCACCTTTCTTATCATT
>JAWOEP010000260.1:0-11118 GCA_046482705.1 Desulfotignum sp. | reverse complement strand
GCAGCCGGTGCTGATGCCCTTGTTTTCCATCCCCGGGTGGCCCCTGACCGGCGCACCCGTCCCCCCAAATGGGAAGCCATCACACGGGTCAAAGAGGCGGTCACCATTCCGGTCTTTGGTAACGGCAATCTTTTTGCCATCCAGGACGGCATGCAGATGACGGCACAGACCGGCTGCCACGGCCTTGCCTTAGGCCGTATGGCAGTGGCCCGGCCCTGGATTTTTGCCCAATGGACCAGGGAAAAAAGTTTTGATTCCGGCATTTATCCGGCAACTGCCCTGCGCATGGCATCATTGCTGGAGCACCACTATGACATGCCTTTCAACCTGAAGCTGTTCAAAAAATATGCCCCTTATTTCTGTGCCAATTTCAAATTCTCCCATTTTTTTCTAAAACAGCTGAACCAGGCCAGGACCATGGATGACATTAAAAAAACCATACATAAACTGTTTGCAGCCTGCCCTGAAACCTTATCCACCCCCAACCGCAACCTGTTTTTATAGCCTTCCCGGCAAAAACCGCTGTCCAGAACCGAACCAGAGCTTTTTTTTCCCGAAAAACGGCTACAGACCCAGTATGGTCAACCCCTCTTCCAGTTCAAAATACGGTTTTATTTCATACTGGTATCCCGGCACCCCGAAATAAATGGCCAGGCTTTCACCAATGGCCTGAAGCCCTTCTGCCAGACGGCTGTTTTCCAGTTCATAGTATGTGATGGAATGCATGCCCGAGCGTTTACTGGCTGAAATATACGGCCCTTTTTTGGTAATAAAATCCGGCAGGGCCGGGGCCTTGAGATACCGGTTGGCAATTTCCCTTGTACTTTCAGGGGGATAGGTAACATTGGAAATGATAATCATAGTCTGCCTCCATATTATTATTTGTTGCTTACAAAAAAATCTTCGATAATGTTCTTTTTTTTCAAGTGGTTGCCATAGGCAGTGGCATCAGCCTTGTCAGCAAATTCAGATACCTGGATAAGGTACCAGGTTTTGCCGCCGCCGCCTGTTTTTTTTATGCGGGCATCAATACTGTTTTGCCTGAGGATCTTAAGATATTTGTCTGCATGGGATTCTTTCAAATACGCTGCCACTTGAATGGTAAAGGGTTTGGATATCTTTTTTTCAATTATGACCTCAATTTCATCCACAGTTCCGGGCCTCAGAAGGTGGGAGACAGTATTATACATGAACACCAGCAGCCCCAGGAAAATAAACCCCAGGACCCCGGCTTTAAGATAGAAACGCCAGCGGTCTTTCACCTGTATGCGGGTCATAAGGCGCCTTGCATACCGGGCTGCAAAACCAAAACAAAAAACCACCCCTGTCCGGACAGACTGTATCACGTGCCGGAGGCCGGTGAAAAAATCCATCCCTATATCAGATATGATATCAGATATTTTTTTTTGGCTGGCCGAGGGCAGAGATTGCCGGGGCATTTCCCGAGCCGGATACATAACCTCCTGCTCCAGCTGCTGTGCCGGTTCTTCCAAAAGGGTATGGATATCTTTTCCATATCGTTGTTTTAATGACGGTATTTCAAGTACACGGGCATAAAGCTGCTTGGCGGTGAAATCCACCCGCCCCAGGTCCAGAAAAAGCCTGGTGAGAAAAGGCATCAATTTGGGGCTGGTATGATGGATATTGGCCAGGCGGGTCAGCAGATCCTCCTCCTTATCATCAACTGCCCTGTTTTTGCATAGCCGTCTGAGCCAGAGACCTGCCAGGGTTTCATCCCGGGGATTGGAGGCAAGATAAACAAGGACAGCTTGCCTGAAAATCTCATTTTCCCTGTCAAATGTCAGAGAAAATCTGGCCAAAGCACCGGTTAACCTTGTTGTCATTTTTCCAACTGACAAAGGAGACAACAAAAACGAGTCATACATCCGTACGGCCTGGAGGTATTTTGTTCCGGCCCTGTTAAATATTGCGGCCCGTTCCCACATTTGCGCTTCCCGGATCAGTCTTTCAATCAGTTTCTCCCCCAGAAAATTCATAAGAAAACCAATAAGGACATACCCTGTGATCACCATGCCCAGCGCAAAAAAAACAGGTCCCGGACCGGAAAAAACCTGCCTGACCCAGGGCATGATATAAAAACACAAAGGCACCGTCACCAGGGTGGTCACCCAGAGGCGGACAAAGATATTTCGCAACCCCCGGATCACGGCGCCTCCTGGCCGCAAACAGTTTGACCGGGTTTCAAGGCAATCACAGTACTTTCATGGGTGTCATTTGGGCCGGCCCGGCATCCGGTATCAGGATCTACCTGTTCAAACCGGATATTTTCAGGAATAGGAAAAGTTCTTTCAGGTTCTCCGGCCAGAGCCTGAAGCATGAAGTCTGCCCATATGGGGGCAGCCCCTCTGGCGCCGGTAATTCCGATGCCATTGGCATCTTTCATGGGCTGTCTTCTGTCAAATCCCGTCCACACCGAAGTGCACAGAGTAGGGGTAAATCCGGTAAACCAGGCATCATTATAATTATCCGTGGTGCCGGTTTTTCCGGCGCAGGGACGTTTAAACCCCTGTTCTTTTATGGTTCTCCCGGACCCTGTTTCCACAACCGCCTTCATCATATCAACAACCTGATAAGAAATGGCCGGATCCAGCACCTGCCGGTCCTGGACTATGCGTTCAAACAGGATCCGGCCAAAGGCATCCTCCACCCGCCAGAACAAAAAAGGGTCATGGTGCCTGCCCAGGTTGGCAAACACAGAAAATGCCTGGGCCATTTCCAGGGGGGTTACCCCGGCAGTACCCAGTGCAATGGAAAAAACATCATCCAAAGGACTTTTGATACCGCATTTTCGGGCTGTTTCCATCACTGCCCCGGGACCTGTAATGTGCACAAGCCGGGCTGCAATGGTATTGACTGAATGGGTCAGGGCTGTTTTTAATATCATATCCCCTCTGAATCTGTGCCCGAAGTTTTGCGGCCGCCAGTCAGGGGCACCGGCAACAGGAATGGTCACCGGCTGGTCGGTCATTATGGTTCCGGGATGAAACCCGGCCGATGCAAAAGCTGAATAGTAAACAAATGGTTTAAATCCGCTTCCGGCCTGGCGCCGGGCCCTGGTGGCGCGGTTGAACTCACTGTCGTAATAATTACGTCCCCCCACCATGGCACGTACTGCACCCGTTGCTGTTTCAATTGCTACCAGGGCTCCCTCGGGCCGGGGGGTTTTTTCAGCAGAAATGGCCATCATGGTATCCAGGTTGTCAAGCCCTTGTGCCAATGCCTTTTTTGCCAGTTTCTGGAGGCGGGAATCAACAGTGGCATAGACCTGGATACCACCATGGTATACCACATTTTCTCCATAAACCTGGACCAGTTCTCCGACAAGGGCATCCAGAAAATAACTGCCGCTTCTGGCATCTTGTTTCTCTTTGTGCAGCAAAGGCTTTATTGCAGCTGCTTCTGCAGCCTGATCCTTTGTAATAAAGCCGGTATCCGCCATCCGCTGCAATACCAGATCCCGGCGTTTCATGGCCCGGTCATAATGCACAAAAGGGTTGTAGGCAGTGGGAGATTTCGGCAGTCCTGCCAGCAGTGCTGCTTCCGGCAGGGTCAATTCCCGGGCGGATTTTCCAAAAAATGTATCGGCCGCCTTTTCAATTCCCTGGGCACCTGCACCAAAATAAATCTGATTGATATAGGCTTCCAGGATATCTTCTTTGGAAGAAGTGGCCTCGATCTGTAATGCCACCAGCAGTTCCTTGAATTTTCTGGTATAGGACTGTTCAAAGGAAAAAAACAGATTTTTGGCCAGCTGCTGGGTAATGGTGGATGCCCCTTCAATCCGGCCCGGCCGGAACAAGGTAACATACAATGCTTTTAAAGTTCGAAGCTTGTTGATCCCATGGTGCTGAAAAAACAGATGATCCTCGGTGGCCAGAATGGCATTGATAAAGTCGGCAGACACCCGGGCAAGGGGAACACTTTCCCGCTCTCCCAACCGCATGAGCACCTGGCCGGATGAAGCATAAACAATACTCTGGGGGGTTTCGATGATGCGGCTTACATCCCGGGGCAGTTTGGGCAAATCCGGCACCGTATAAAAAACCAGAAACATGGCACCGATAACAGCCGCACAGATAATCAACATCCCGGAAAAAAAAACAAACCGGCAGACAGACAAAATACCCGGCAGCTGCTTCATGGATGCTCTCCTTTGAGAACCAGCCCCAACTGCCATACCGCCCATTCTCTGGCCCGGACAAAGAGCACCCTGGGCTGATTCCGGTGCTGGAATTCAATGCCAAGCCGGATAAACCCATCTTTGGCTTCATTGGAGATACCGATACGCAAAATGGTGCCGTCCTGATCCAAAACCAGGTCTGTATCCGGCAAAAGATCAGGGATCATTTCCTGCGGCAGCTTAAATACCGCGTTAAAAAACTGTTCCACCGGATAAATCCGGCCGGTGAACCCGTCAAATTCCTCCAGTCTGCCCGGCTCCAGATATTGTTTTTCTGCAATGGCGGCAAGGGTATTTTCTTTCAGATCAATGTGCTGAACCACCCTGTTTTCAGCATTGATAAAATATATCTTCATCCCGTTTTTCAGCCCTTCACAGAAGATCCGGTCCGTCACCTCTCCGTTGAGCAGCCATATCAGTCGGGCGGGCTCCATAATCTGCCGGGCATGGGTCAGGGGCAGTGACAGGTAAAGGCGCTTGAATTGATCTTTTTCCAGAATAACCCATTCTCCGGGAATCAGACGGGCGGAAATACCGGCAAAAGATGCTGCTTTATGGGCAAGCTGCCGGGTATCGCTTTTGCGGTTGATGATTTTATTCAAAGACTGGTGGGCACTGATGGTATCCTTTCCAAGTTCCCAGATCGCTCCTTTTTCAGGCCTGGTTTCATTGGTGGATGCCAGAAAGTTTCCCAGGAGCTTCTCGCACCAGTCGTATCTGAATTCTGAAAAAAAAACAACCGCTGAAAAAATCAGAATGCCCAGATTCAAAAATGAAGCGGTGCGTTTTATCCATTCCTGGAATGTAAAAGGTTCATACCAGCCCAAGATCATGCTGTATCAGGCCTTGCCGACAATTTTCATGGAATCCATGTACACCCGGTAAAAATCTTTGTGATCCTTTAATGCGGCCGCCAGAAAAGAGGGGAGCTGTTCAAGATTGTCAGGACCCACAACATAATTGGCACTGGCATGCAGGGCCGCCATGGGATCGCCTGTTTTAAACCGGGGGCCCATCACCACCAGACAGTTCATCCGCCGTATGGACATGTCCAGGGTGTTCATGTGCTGAAGGATGCTTTTGGAACCGCGGTCAAACCCCTGCCCCAGCAGTATCAGAGGATAGACATGGTAGGCTATCTTTTTTGCGGCTTCAACCTGGTCAAAAGCAGTATCCACCTCATATCCCAATTGCCTGACAGCATCATGGGCCGCCTTTTGAAAAGGGTCTTCTGCAACCAGAACCAGGGCATGTTCCCGGCTTTGAAAGGAAATCGTTGTTCCGGATGCATGCATAGCTGCATCAGCAACCCTTTCTTTACCTGGAGTTTTTGCCGGAGAGATCTGAATTTTTTCCTTGCATTTTGGACACGGAAACACCGCTCCTTTATCCTTTGGCAATTTATGATCCGGAATATTGAACTGGGATTTACAATGTCTGCAACGGATATTCATATTTATTTTTCCCCTTTATAACCCCGGTCAATTTCAAGGGAATCAATTTTGGAGGTAGCTTCTCCCCTGGCGCTTTTGATACTGTCCAGACCCCGGCCCACCAGATCTTTTCTGGAAGCATAGGCCATGGCAACTGTTTCATCAATTTTTCCCTGTTTGTAAAGGGAAAGGATGAATTCATCAAAGGAAACCATTCCCTGGGCTTTGCCTGCCATGATAATGTCATTAAAGGTTTTGCCCTCGGATTCCCCGTTGAGAATAGAGTCTCTCACCCGCAGATTGGTGGCCATAATTTCAAAGGCTGCCACCCGTCCGCCGCCGGCTTTGGGCAAAAGACGCTGGGCCACGATCCAGCGGATCGTGTCTGCCAGCCGGATACGGATCTGTTTTTCTTCCTGGGTGGAAAACATCCCCAGAACCCGGTTGATGGTCTGGCCGGCATCCACAGTGTGAAGGGTGGACAGGACCAAATGGCCTGTTTCCGCAGCAGACAAGCCGATTTCCACTGTTTCCCTGTCCCGCATTTCCCCTACCAGAATAACCTTGGGTGCCTGACGCAGGGCAGCCCGAAGGCCCGAGGCAAAGGAATCAAAATCCATCCCCAGTTCCCGCTGATTAAAGGTGGATAATTTCTGGGTATGCTGGTATTCAATGGGATCTTCCAGGGTGATCACGTGCACGGATTTGGTCTCATTGATCTGATCCAGCAGGGCTGCCAGGGAGGTGGTCTTGCCCGAACCTGTGGCACCGGTGACAAAAATAATGCCGTTTTTTTCTTCTGCCATTCTGAAAAACGGCTCAGGCAGCTTCAGCTCTTTAATGGTGGGAATTTTTGTTTCCAGTTTCCGCAGGACAACGGCATATTTGCCGGAACGGGAAAAAATATTCACCCGGAACCTTGCCAGGGTGTCCAACTGGTAAGACAGATCACAGGATCCCTCCCGCAAAAGGGTTTCGGTAAGTTTTCTGTCTTTGTTGATCAGGTTCAGGGCAATGGCTTCGGTCTGGAACGGGGTCAAAGTCTGAAAATCAGGCGCTATTTTTACCGGTACCAGCTGGCCGTCACTTTCCACCTGAAGGGGTTTGCCCGGTGTGAGGTTTAAATCAGATACATTGGTATGGGATGTGAGCATCCTGGACAAAAGATAGTCGATCTGCTGTTTTTTCATGCCTCCCCTTTTATAAAATATGGATCAGGCTTCGGTAAAATCCGATGGTGTTTTTTTGAGGAAGGGCCTGAAAATACCCTTGTTATTCGCTTTGCTGTATGCTTCATCCGCACTGATCCAGCCTTTTTTGTACAGCCCCATGATGGCATCATCCAAAAGCTGCATCCCGTATTGTTTCCCGGTCTGTATCATGGAAGGTATCTGGTGGGTCTTTGCCTCTCTGATCAGGTTCCGTACTGCCGGGGTCGCCACCAGAATTTCCAGGGCCGGACACCGGCCTTTTTTATCAACACGTTTGAACAGCACCTGGGCCACCACAGCCCGGAGACCGTCGGACAAGGTGGAGCGGATCTGGGCCTGTTCTGTGGAAGGAAACACCTCGATGATGCGGTCAACAGTTTTGGCGGCACTGGATGTGTGCAGGGTGCCGAAAACCAGATGGCCTGTGGATGCAGCTTCAATGGCCAGAGATATGGTTTCCAGATCCCGCAGCTCCCCCACCAGGATAATATCCGGATCTTCCCGCAATGCCCCGCGCAGGGCTGCGGAGAAGGTCTGGGTATGGAGCCCGACTTCCCGGTGGTTCACAATGCAGTTCTGGCTTTTGTGAACAAATTCAATTGGGTCTTCCACTGTGATAATATGGTCTTTCCGGATCTTATTGGCCTGGTCGATGATCGCGGCCAGGGTGGTGGATTTTCCCGATCCTGTGGGCCCGGTAACCAGCACCAGTCCCCTGGGCAGTTCCGCGAGTTTGGAAATCACCGGGGGCAGCCCCAGTTTTTCCGCGGTAAGGATATCGGACGGAATTTCCCGAAATACAGCGGATATGCCGTTTTTCTGCATGAAATAATTGGCCCTGTACCGGGCCAGACCGGGAATTTCATACCCGAAATCCACATCTCCGGTCTCTTCAAACACCTTTATTTTTTCCTGGGAGGTAATTTCGTAGAGCATACCCCGCAGCTTGTCTGATGTCAGCCGGTCATATTTGATCCGCTCGATATCTCCATTGAGACGCAATGCCGGCTGCTGACCTGCAGAAAGATGAAGGTCGGATGCCCCCTGTTCATGCATGAGTTTGAAAAATGCATCAATCTCAGCCATTTGTATACCCCGTATAGGTTGTCAATACCCCCCCCCATGCCCTGGCAGCCATAACAAAGCTGTTAGCTGTTAGCTTTTAGCTGTTAGCTGAGTACTGATGGCTGACGGCTTTCATATAAACGCATGATCACACTGTATCTATTCAGGTTGTGACACAATGGTCAGGCTCTGTTGATGAATTTTAAGGTTGCATCGGTTTCATCGGCAGCCTTATTTTCTTCTTTGGTCATTTCCAGCAGCTTGGAATGGGACTCTAAAACTGCGCTGATCTGCATTTCCAGCTGGATACGCTGCCGTTTCAATTCAATGATGTCGCTGTGAAGCTGGGAGAGCCGCTTATGGGCACGGCTCAAAATCTTCTCAGCTTCCACCTCTGCATTGGCAATAATATTCTGGGAAGATTTTTTGGCATTTTCTTTCATTTGATCCAGTACCTTCTGGGATTGGATCATGGCATTTTTCATGGCGTTTTCCCGTTTCCGGTATCCCTGGTTTTCCAGATCCAGCCGCCTTTTTTCTTCTGCCAGTCCCTGCACCGTCCGGTCAAGGGATTCCAGTTGTGCTGCCACATCTTCCAGAAAAGCATCCACTTCCTGAACATCAAACCCTCTGAACCGTGTTTTAAATTCTTTCTGCCTGACCACCAGCGATGTTACACCCATGGCAAATCCTTACATTTATTACAATAAAATTGATCTCGCCAGACCGTGAAGGCTGTTTACAACAAAGGTTTGCAGAAATACAATCGCCAAAATCACAACAATGGGAGAGATGTCAATGCCGCCGAAATTGACCGGAAGCCTCTTTCTTATCTGATAAAACACAGGTTCTGTTGCCGTGTTTATGAACCGTACAATGGGATTATAGGGATCCGGGCTCACCCAGGACAAGACAGCACCGGCAATGACAATCCACATATAAAAGGTTAATCCGTAATCAAGCACCACTGCAACTGCCTGTAAAAAATTTGCCACTATTAGCATTCACATACCCTTTCTCTGGATAATTTCTTTTGTCGTGATTTTTATCAGGCAAAGAGATAAAAATCAAGTTTTTTTGCCGGTTGCGGAACAGAGCATTCTCTATGGTAAGACAAATCAATCTTCCTGAAAACTGATTGACAAGCAGGTTTCAATGCGTTAAGAATGGTTAGACCATTAAATGGTCCTTCATCTCCCCTGGCAAGAGACCATATATACTTGAACACCAATACATAGTATGATAACACGTGAAGATACACAAAACAACGCAATACACAGAAAACACACACAAGCTGATTGCAGAGACTGTTTCAGAATCTGTGAACAGCTGCTTTTATCCGTAAAATAATATTTACAACACCAAATATCTTAAAGGAGTGCAAAATGGGTCACCTGCAATTACAAGAGATAAAAGCCACGCCGTATGAGCGGGCCGAAGTTACAAAGGGATATACGGATCAGTCTCTGCATATCAATCTGGATAAAGCAGACATTTCCATTTCCCCCATTGAAACCGCCATTAAAGAAAAGTTTATCGGCGGTAAAGGCTATGATTTGTGGTATATGTGGAACGCTGTCAAAGGCACTACCAAATGGGATGATCCTGAAAATACCATCTGCATTTCCGCAGGTCCTTTGGGCGGCACCCCGGGGTATCCGGGCGGCGGCAAAAGTATTGTAACGGCCATTTCCCCGCTTACCGGTGCCCCCATCGACTCCAATGTAGGCGGCTATTTCGGCCCGTATAAAAAATTCTCCGGGTTTGATGTCATTGCACTTACAGGCAAGGCTGACCAGGACACGGTAATTCTCATTGACGGGATTGAAAGCAAAATCAAGATATTTTCCGCATCTGACCTGCCTGATAATTCCTATGAGATGTCTGATGCCCTGACCCGGTATTTTGACGAAGAAAAGCCTGTGAATGTCTCGGTTGTAACTGCAGGACCAGGGGCTGAAAACACCAATTTCGGGTGTCTGAATTTTTCCTGGTATGATGCTGGCCGCAAAAGGGTCCGGTACAAACAGGCCGGCCGCGGGGGCATAGGCACCGTGTTTGCGGACAAGAAAATCAAGGCGGTGGTTGCCCGGCATGGTGCCATTTCCATGAAAACCAACAACCCGGCCGACCTTGAGGCCCTTAAAACCGTCACCAAGACCCATGCCAAGGAGATCCATGAACTGGATCCCAAACAGAACCGCATGGCCCTTGTGGGTACCACCCATCTGGTTCCCATCATGAACGACCATGACTGCCTGCCCACCCACAATTTCAAATTCGGTTCACACCCGGAAGCCGCTGTGATCGGCGAAGATGTGTACGAGCATATCTTTGACAAGGGTTTTGACGGGTGCTGGCGCGGATGTGCAGTGGCCTGTTCCCACGGCGTCAAGGATTTCTCCCCCTTCACCGGCCCGTATAAAGGTGCCAAAGTCTTTGTAGACGGTCCGGAATATGAAACCGTTGCCGGATGCGGCTCCAACCTGGGAATTTTTGATGCCCATACCATTCTGGAAATCAATTTCTACTGCGATGCCTATGGTATGGATACCATTTCCGTGGGAACCTCCATCGGATTTGTCATGGAATGCTTTGAAAACAATCTTCTCACCACTGATCATACCGGCGGGATGGACCTGGGTTTCGGCAACCGGTTGAATACCCTGGAACTGATCCACCAGATGGCCAGAGGGGAAGGATTTGGTGCCATAGTAGGAAAAGGCATCCGCCAGATGAAACAGATATTTGCCGACAAATTCAACGCTGATCCCGCTTTTATGCAGGATATCGGCATGGAATCCAAGGGCCTGGAATTTTCTGAATACATCACCAAGGAAAGCCTTGCCCAGCAGGGGGGGTACGGCCTGGCCCTCAAAGGTCCCCAGCATGATGAAGCCTGGCTGATCTTTCTGGACATGGTCCACAATTTCATGCCCACTTTTGAAAACAAAGCCGAAGCCCTGCACTGGTTTCCCATGTTCAGGACCTGGTTCGGCCTGTGCGGTCTGTGTAAACTGCCCTGGAACGATATTGTTCCTGAAGACAACAAAGAAACCGAAGAACCTGCCAAGGTGATCAAACATGTCCAGTGGTATGCGGATTTCTTTTCCGCCATCACCGGCAAGAAAACAAATGCTGATGACCTGATCTCCATGAGCGAGGCAGTGTACAATTTCCAGCGGGTCTTTAACCTGAAGATGGGATA
>JAWOEP010000411.1:0-2704 GCA_046482705.1 Desulfotignum sp. | reverse complement strand
GTTTCAATATAGGTCCGGTCCCCGTTTCTGGGTGTGTGCCAGGCAGCCTTTCCCATGAGAACAACCAGTTTCGGTGCAATATCTTCTATTTGTTTGACCAGATAGGGAATGGACACTGCAATTTCCTGTTTTGTGGGTTTGCGGTTGTCAGGGGTTTTGCATTTTACAATGCTTGTCAGATAGATTTCCTTAACAGTTTTTCAACCAGACCAGACACGCTCGAGGCATTGACCGCTTACCCCTGGTTACAGGAAAGCGCTTTGGACATGGATTTTATTCAGCACAAGGTTCCCAAGGTTGACGCAACCCTTCTCGGACCTGCCGAACACCCTGAAAACACGAATCTGGAATGGTGCCCCCCGGGTCACGGGGATGTGTATGCGGCACTGGTCAGTAGCGGCATGCTGGATCAATTGTTGGAAAATGGCTATGAATATGCCTTTTTATCCAATATTGACAATCTGGGCGCGGTCATTGATCCGGTCATCCTAGGCTATTTTATTGAAAATAAGTTCAGCTTTATGATGGAGACCGCAGAACGCACGACAAACGACAAAAAAGGCGGACACCTGGCCCTGTCACAATCCGGGAGATATCTGCTGAGGGAAATCGCCCAGTGTCCACAAAATTACGAGGATATGCAGGCATTCCAGGATATTCAAAAACACCGGTATTTCAACACCAACAACCTGTGGATACATTTACCGGCATTACAGCGGATCATGGCACAAAAAAACGGGGTCATGCCTTTGCCCCTGATCTGGAACCAGAAGACCGTGGATCCCCGCGATCCCGATTCCCTGCCTGTGTATCAGCTGGAAACAGCCATGGGAAGCGCCATATCGGTTTTTGACCGGGCCGGTGCCATCCGGGTCCCCCGGACACGGTTCATCCCGGTAAAAAACACCAATGATTTACTGGCCGTGCGGTCTGACCGGTATATGTTAACGGATCAATTCCAGATTATGCCCGATCCCGGACGAAAAGCTGATGACATTCAGATCGATCTGGACCCGGCATATTACAAATTCATCGATGATTTTGAACACCGCTTTTCAACTGGCGCACCTTCCTTGAAAAACTGTCATTACCTGACCGTGCAGGGGGATTTTACTTTCGGCAAAAATCTAATATTTACAAAAGACACCATGTTGATCAATACAACGCGCAACAGATTCAACCTCAATGACCACCAACGGTTTTCCGGGGGGTCTGTCCTGGTCACCGATGCCATTAAGGGAACGCAGATGATTCCTGTAAACAAAAGAGCCAAAAGAACATCCATAATTTCTGAAAGCAAAACAACCGATACACGCCAATACAGTGAGAGAACAAATGAAACCCGCCGTGCTTTTTGAGCAGATAGAAGATAAAAAAGTCAGGTGTCGGTTATGTCATCACGCATGCTGCATATCTGATCAGAAATTCGGTCTGTGTCATGTCCGGCAGAATCTGGACGGCAAACTGTATACCCTGGCCTATGGCAGGGTTATTGCCGCGCATGTCGACTCCATTGAAAAAAAGCCGCTGTATCATTTTCTACCGGGCAGTTCAGCCTACTCCATCGGTACGGCCGGCTGTAATTTCAGTTGCAGTTTCTGTCAGAACTGGCAGATTTCACAGGCGATGAAAAAGGGAAACCAGGCGCTTCCCGGAAAATCCATGAGTCCTGAACAGATTGTTCACAACGCGGTTGAAAGTCAGTGCAAAAGCATTGCATATACTTATACGGAACCAACCATCTTTTTTGAATACGCCTATGACACGGCCCGACTGGCCAAAGCCCAGGGATTGAAAAACATTTTTGTATCCAACGGGTACATGACAAAACAGGCCATCGACACCATCGGGCCTTTTCTGGACGGGATCAACATAGACTTGAAAGCCATGAATGATGCCTTTTACAAAGATATCTGCAACGGACGGCTGCAACCGGTTTTAGATAACATCCGGTATATAAAACAAGCCGGCATCTGGGTGGAGGTCACCACCCTGGTTGTACCAAAAGCCAATGACAGAGAAGAGGAACTGCATGAAATCGCGCAATTCATTGCCGATGTCGACCCTGATATCCCATGGCATGTCAGCCGGTTTCACCCGGATTACCAGTATACCGACGCCGTTGCCACCCCGCTTTCCGTTATGGAAGCTGCGTTCAATTTCGGAAAAGATGCAGGATTGCATTATGTATACATGGGCAATGTCATCAATGAGGGCAAAGATACCAGAAATACCCGGTGCCCGCAATGTATGCAGCCCGTCATCCAACGGGACCTGAACCGGGTGAAAATGGCTCTTGCAGAAAAAAACAGGTGTCCGGGCTGTGGTGCGGTTGTGGCAGGTGTCTATGAATAATAGATACGAAAACAAGACGTTGCGGTCATTTCCCTTGCTCCAGCATTTTTTGAAACGTTTCTTCGTCAATAATCCTGATGGCTTTTTTATTTTTTGCCTCTTTGAGTTTTTTGCCTGGATCTTTTCCCGCCACCAGGTAATCGGTCCGGCTGCTGATGCTGGAAGTTGCCCGTGCCCCCTGCGCCTCCACTTTCTGCTCCGCCTCGGACCTGGTATATGTTTCAAGTTCTCCTGTAAAGACAAAAGTAAGTCCTTTCAGGGGGCCTTGTTTTTTTTTGCCCGCGTTTTCAATGTCAATGCCTTTTTTAAAAAGATGTTTCAGCACTTTCCGGTTGGTTTTGTCACGAAA
>JAWOEP010000405.1:0-3048 GCA_046482705.1 Desulfotignum sp. | reverse complement strand
AAAAAGCCGGTGAAAATGACGCCGCTGTTCTGATACAGGGAGAAAGCGGAACAGGAAAAGAACTGGTGGCCAGGGCCATTCACTACAACCATAAAACCCGGGCTGTGTATCCTTTTATTCCCTTCAACTGCCCGGGTGTTCCCCCGGCCCTGTTTGAAAGTGAGTTGTTCGGCCATGTAAAAGGGGCATTTACCGGCGCGACCCGGGACAGCAAAGGGTTTTTCAGGGCAGCGGAAAACGGCAGCCTTTTTCTGGACGAAATCAGTGAACTGCCCTATGAACTCCAGGGAAAACTGCTCAGGGTGCTCCAGGAAAAAGAATATACCAGGGTGGGAGAAACCCGGCAGACCACTGCAGATGTCAGGATTATGGCAGCCACCAACCAAAAACTGGCAGATCTGGTTGAAAAAGGGCTGTTCCGACAGGATTTGTTTTTCCGTATCAATGTCATTACTGTTGATATCCCCCCGCTGCGGGAGCGGGGCGATGATATTTTGCTGCTGGCAAAGCATTTTATGGTGAAGTATGCAAAACAGCTGGAAAAAAAAGAACCGAAACTCACCCAAAATGCCGTTGCAGCCCTGAAAAATTATGCCTGGCCCGGAAATGTCAGGGAACTTGAAAATCTCATACACCGGCACCTGATCATGAATGATACCCAATATATGGACAGTGCAGCATTTCCGGCGGCAATGAAAACCTTCATATCCCCGGAAAAAAATGTTTTCCTGAGCCTGTCGGAAATGACCGGAAAATATGTCAGGGATGTGCTTGCCCATACCGGGGGAAACAAGGCAAAGGCTTTGAAAATACTGAAAATAGACCGCAAAACCCTGCTCAAAAAATTATAGGGGCATTACTCATTTTTTGGCATGTTGAACACTTTTTCCAGGATGGCTTCCATGGGGCACAGGCCGGTGAATGCAGACTGCAGCAGGTTCAGTCCCACAAAAGCGGTGAACAGGTACCAGTAGGGGGAAACCCAGTAGCCAAGGGCTAAAGAAGCCAGGATGAACAGGCCTGCAATGGCCCTGATATAATCTTCCATTTTCATTGCAACCTCTCCTTTTATCGAAAATCCTTGTAGTTTATATTATATCTGGCAGCTTTGTAGGAAAATTTGCGCACCGTGATCTGGATGAGCCGGGCCGCCTTTTTGATATTGCCCCTGGTATTTTTCAGGGCATCCATGATGATTTCCTTTTCCAGTCCGGCCACAGCAGTTTCCAGGGACTGGGGCAGGGTTTTGGAATCGGTTCCGGTCTGGAGGGTGGCCGGGAGATGATAGGAATGTACCGCACCTTCGTTACACAGTATCACCGCCCGTTCAATGCAGTTTTCCAGCTCTCTGACATTACCGGGCCAGTGGTATTCCATCATCATGTCAATGGCCGGGGTGGTGATGCGCTTGATATCCTTGCCATGTTCTTTGCGGTATTTTTCCAGAAAATGGTCTGCCAGGAGGATGATATCGGTTTTGCGCATGCGCAGGCTGGGAATGTAAATGGGAAACACATTGAGCCGGAAATACAGGTCATCTCTGAACCGGCCCTGCTGGACCATTTCTTCCAGGTTGGCATTGGTGGCGGCAACGATGCGCACATCCGTCTTGATGGGTTTGTACCCCCCCACCCGTTCAAATTCTTTTTCCTGGAGTACCCGCAGAAGCTTGACCTGGGCACCCAAAGCCATGTTGCCGATCTCATCCAGAAAAACAGTGCCCTGATCTGCAATTTCAAACTTGCCTTTTTTCAGGTGGGATGCGCCTGTAAATGCGCCTTTTTCATGGCCGAACAGTTCGCTTTCTATGAGATTTTCCGGAATGGCTGCGCAATTGATTTTGATGAAGGGTTTGTGGTGGCGCTCTGAATTATAATGGATGGCATTGGCCACCAGTTCCTTTCCTGTACCGCTTTCTCCCCTGATCAGGACAGTGGCTGATGAAAACGACACCTGGGATATCATCTGGAGGACTTCCCGCATTTTATTGGAGTTGCCGATGATATTTGAAAAACTGTACCGGTTTTCCAGCGCGGTTTTCAGCCGCAGATTTTCCGATTTCAGCCGTTCTTTTTCCAGGCGAACATTTTCGATATTGATCACATGGTGGGCCAGCATGGCCGCCACCACAGTCAACAGTTTTTCCCCCTGCTGCAAAGAGTGTTTTCCTTCAAAGGGCCGGTCCGCACTGATGGCACCCACCACCTGGTTTTCCTTTTTTATGGGTACGCAGATAAAAGAATAGTCCTGCCCCTGGTTTAGTTTTCTGGAGTGGGTCTTGTCCAGGAAAAGGGGTTCTTCGCTGATGCGGGGCACCACAGCGGATTTGCCGGATTCCACCACTTTTCCGATAATTCCTTCGCCGGGAAGGTATTTTATCCGGCGGGTGGTTTCTTCTGAAATGCCATGGGCGATTTCAATCCGTATTTCTCCATTTTCCCGGTTGGTCAAAAAAATAATGCCCCGGACAAGGTTCATGGACTCGGATAAAACACCCAGAACCTTGAACAGAGATTTTTTCATGTCCATGTGCTGATTCAGTGCCTCACTGATTTCATACAGCAGAGAAATTTCTTCAAGGGATTTCATAAAGGCTTTTCCTGTAACGTGTGCATCTGCCAAGGGCCATTATTTTGTGGTTAAATTCACAAATTCCAAATGGTGCGTACCATATTATTGCATAAAACACATGGGTACAAAAGAGGATATTCCATCTGGATATTTGCCATAAGCATGCCGGGCTTTCGATCGCTCTGTGCAGCAGGCTGTCCCAGGGCCCGCCCCTGGTGGTGTCCTGTGCCCGGCCCGAGGTCTGCGGGGGCCGGTTTACATGCGAACAATGAAGTGCGGCATCCCATCCGCTGGTTGAAAACCATGCCGGCATTTTTTACCAGGCCCCCTCCGACGCTGACGGTCCGTTCACAGGACACCACCAGGGGCTCCCCGTAGAAGCGCATGCTGCTATAGCAAATATTCAGATTCCATGACAGGGCAACGATAGGAAAAAACAGCCCATGGAAGGAAAAACTTGAAAAAAAATAAATTACC
>JAWOEP010000382.1:0-9748 GCA_046482705.1 Desulfotignum sp. | reverse complement strand
TTTGAAGACACCGGCAGTGTTCATCTGCTCGGGTATGGATTCTCTTTGTATGACCGGAACCTGAACCAGCTGCTTGCAACGGCAAAGCTGTCCCGGGAACAGCGAAATCCAAAGATCCTGGAAAAATTGAACCAGATGGGGCTGGATATCAGCCTGGCAGAAATAAGGCAGCGTTTTGAAACCGATCAGATCGGACGGCCCCACATTGCCAGGATGATGAAGGAAAAGGGATTTGTCTCCTCCTTTTCCCGGGCATTCGACCTCTGGCTCGGCAGGGGAAAACCCGCGTATGTGGAAAAATGCAGGATTTCCTGCAAAAAAGCCATTCAGGTCATTATTGAAGCAGGCGGTGTTCCGGTACTGGCCCATCCCGGTCTGCTGGAATTTACGCGGACCAGGGACCTGGAGGTGCTTCTGGATGTTCTGATCTCTTGCGGTCTGATGGGAATGGAGGTCTTTTATACCGACCATGACACCCGTCAGACAGCGTATCTTGCCGGCCTGGCCAAAAAAAAGAAGCTTCTGAAGACCGGCGGGTCTGATTTCCATGGAAGCTTTAATGCAGGTGTGAAGCTGGGCCTGGGAAAAGACAATATCCAGGTGCCATATACCATTTTCAAAACCCTGACAGACCGCCTGGATGCCATGCGCAATCTCCATGACCGTCTCGACATTCTTGAAACCAATCTGGGTCACCAGTTCCTGGACCGCGCCTTACTGAATACCGCGCTTTGCCACCGGTCCTATTTGAATGAAAACCAGCGCCTGTGCGAAACAGACAATGAACGGCTGGAATTTTTGGGGGATGCGGTGCTCGGTCTTTGTGTCGGCCACATTCTCATGAAACAGAGCCCTTCCAGAAAAGAAGGCGAATTGTCCAAACTGCGCGCCACCCTCGTGAGTGAGCCGGCCCTGGCAGAGATGGCCCGGTCCGTTGATCTGGGAAGGTTTGTCCGGCTGGGTAAGGGAGAGGCTGTTTCCGGAGGAAGAGATAAGAATTCCATTCTTTCTGATGCGTTTGAAGCTGTGATGGCAGCGGTTTTCCTGGATGCCGGGTTTGATACAACCTGTGACCTTATCCAGAACCTTTTCCAAAAAGCTGTTGACAGGGTATTGTCCTGTGAACACACCTTTGACTTTAAAAGCAGTCTCCAGGAATATGCCCAGGAAATTTTTGCCACCACCCCCATCTATTCGGTGACCCGGGAAATCGGCCCGGACCATGATAAAACATTTGAAATATCCCTGGAACTGTCCCATATCACGGCCCGGGGTGTGGGAAAAACAAAAAAGGCTGCTGAACAGGATGCGGCAAAAAATGCCATAAAGCTGCTGAAAAATGACTGAATATGGCATCTCCTCTGGTTATCCCCATTTTTATTCCCCATTCAGGATGCCCCCACCGCTGTGCTTTCTGCAACCAGAAAGCCATCACCCGGGAAAATGCGGTTTTGCCGGATGCCGGCCGGATAGCTGCTGTTATCCGCCAATACCTGAGATATAAAGGCAACCGGTCCCGGGTGGAGCTGGGATTTTTCGGGGGCAATTTTCTGGGGCTGGATGCCCGCCAAATCACCCGTCTGATGAAAGATGTGACACCCTTTGTGGACAGCGGGGCGATCCAGGGTATCCGTTTTTCCACCCGCCCCGATACCGTGACCGAACAAGGCCTGGACCTGGTCCGGTCCTATCCGGTAAGCCTGGTGGAACTGGGGGTCCAGACCATGGATGATCAGGTGCTGGAAAGGGTGAACCGGGGCCATACCAGTGATGACACCCGCAGGGCAATGGCCCTGCTCAAAAAACAGGGAATACCGGCAGGTGTCCAGGTCATGGTGGGCCTTCCCGAAGACACCCGAAACAGCATGATCCGGACGGCAGAAATCCTGGCAGGCTTAAGACCGCTGACCGCCCGCATTTATCCGGTACTTGTTCTGGAAAAAACCTTACTGGCCCGATGGTTCAAAAATGGAAAATACAAACCCCTGGCACTGGACCGGGCAGTGGAAATAACGGCTGAAATGTTTTCCATCTTCACCCGGGCCGGTGTGACCGTGATCCGCATGGGGCTTCAAACCTCCGGTACCCATGATCCCGAGGTGATTGCAGGCCCCGGGCATCCGGCTTTCGGGCATCTGGTCTTGTCCCGTATCATGTATGACAATATTGTGTACAAGATCCAGGACCTCAAGGATGAGCAGACACCGGGACAGATAAAATTATGTGTCCATCCCCGGTTTGTATCCCGTCTCCGGGGCGATAAAAACAGCAATCTGCATCATCTGAAAGCTGCATTTCCCCACCTTGATTTTGAAATCCGGATTGATCCGGCCATGGCGCCGGACCAGGTGGATATCCTTAGATGCCCTGCTTGAAAAGATCGTCAGTACCTGATGCACTGTCCGGCTCCGGGGTGCGGGCCGTGGGCACAGTGCCTTCTTTAAAACATTCAAAAATGGTTTTTTCCGATTCTTTGATGGGCAGTAGCCCGGTTTTTGCATCAATTTTGGCAAACACAATGCCTTCCGGAACAGTAAATGTTCTGGCAGGTTTTCCCTCCAGCGCCTTTTGCATGAAATCAAGCCAAATGGGACTGGCTGTTCTGGAACCGGTTTCCCCTTTTCCCATGGATGCTTCCTGATCAAACCCCACCCATACCCCGGTGGTATATCTGGGGGTGTATCCCAGAAACCAGGCGTCAAACAGATTGTTGGTGGTACCTGTTTTCCCTGCCACAGGTCGTTTCAATGCTTTTACCCGCCGGCCGGTACCTGACTGCACCACGCTTTCCAGGATATTGGTCATGATATAGGCGGTGTTCATGTCAATGACCTTTTTGCGGATCAGTTTGGAAGTCTCCAGCAGATTGCCGCTCCGGTCATATATTTTGGTGATGAATACAGGTTCAATAAGATATCCCAGATTGGAAAACACGGAATAGGCATTGACGATTTCCAGCAAAGATACCCCTGAAGACCCCAGAGCGATGGAAAGATCCTGGTTGATGTCAGATGTGATGCCCAGTTTCCTTGCATAGTCAATGGCATAGGGAATACCGATATCCTGGAGGATTTTGATGGTGACCACGTTCCGGGATTTGACCAGGGCCTCTCTGAACAAAGTGGGTCCGTAAAATTCTTCCTTGTAGTTTTGGGGCTTCCAGATGAAGTCCCGGGATATATCTTCATACACCACCGGTGAATCAATGATACTGGTTGCAGGGGTGTATCCTTTATCCAGGGCAGCTGCATATATGATGGGTTTGAATGCGGACCCCGGCTGACGTCTGGACTGGTAAGCCCGGTTGAACTGGCTGTTTTTGAAATCCCGCCCCCCGATCATGGCTTTCACATGGCCGGTTTCCGCAGCAATACTCAACAGTGCTGCCTGTGCTGCGGGCTCCTGATACAGGGTGAATTCGTATTGTTCTTTTCCCTCTATTTCATTGATAACCTTTACCTGAATCACATCCCCTGGTTTCAGCACCTGGGATGGATTGGTGACCCTGGATTCGTAATAGGCTATTTTGGGATTGGGATGGCGTGCCCAGGTCATGGTTTTCAGCTGGATAATGCCTGAAAAATTTCCTACCCGTACCCTGGTTACCTTGTTCTCATTATCCACATCCAGCACCACACCGGTGTAGACACTGCCTTTTTCAAGCAGATTTCCCTGGATTTTTTCAGATTCGGTTCGGCAGAAATCTTCCACCTGAAGGGCGGATATGTTTTTTTCCGGTCCCCGGTATCCGATGCGCCGGTCCAGATCCATGAGCCCTTTTACAACAGCTTCCCGGGCCATTTTCTGCAGTTCGATATTGACGGCGGTGTGAATCTGGAGCCCCTGGTTATACAGGGCATCTTCTCCATATTTTTTTTCCACATACCGCCGGACATGTTCCGTATAATAAGGCACTTCTTCAATGAACCAGTTTTTCCGGGGTTTGATGTCCAGTTCCAGATCAATGGCTTCGGTGACCTCCATGTTGGATACCATGCCCTCTTCTTTCATGCGGTTCAGGGTATAGATCTGGCGCTGTTTGGCCCGGTCGGGAAACCGGAAAGGAGAATACCGGCTCGGGGCCTGGGGCAGCCCTGCCAGCATGGCGCATTCAGCCAGGTTCAGATCCCGTGCATGTTTGCCAAAATAATTTTCTGCAGCCGCCTGAACCCCGTAGGCGCCATGGCCCAGATAAATCTGGTTCATGTATAAAAATAAAATTTCATCCTTGGTGAACTTTTTTTCTATGCGGTACGCCAGGATGGCTTCCTTGAGTTTGCGCTCATAGGTCCGTTCCGGTGTCAGGAGAAAGGATTTGGTTACCTGCTGGGTAATGGTGCTGCCTCCCTGGGTAATGGCGCCGGCCTGGAAATTTTTGATGAACGCCCTGAAAATGGATTGGATATCAATGCCGGGATGTTCCCGGAACCGTGAATCTTCAGCAGCAACAAAGGCATTTATCAGGTGTGGGGGCATGTCAGACAAAGGGATGACTATCCTGCGCTCTTTGTAAAACTCTCCAATTTTACGGCCGTCGTCTGAAAACACACTGGTAACGGTGGCCGGCTGGTAATCTGATAAGGAATTTATTTTTGGTAAATCTTTGCTCAGGTATATATATAGTCCGAATAAACCGCCGGCAGCCACCAGAATTCCTAGTAAAACAGAGACAAGTCCCCATTTGAACAAAGAGATGATCAGGTGTTTTTCTTTTTTTCCGCGTTTTTTCAAAACTTCGGATCTGGATTTTTTATTTGTCATGGTATTATAAAAGCAATATTAGGTGTTGGGATAAAATTTTTTCTGCTTGTTATCAGATTGTCCCCCATTAGGCAACATATTATAATCCTTTTGTATGAGAACATCAACATGGCATATATCTTCTGGATATTTGTCATCAGCATGCCAGGTTTTCGATCGCTCTGTGCAGCACTCTGTCCCAATCCCCGCCCCTGGAGGTGTGCTGTGCCCGGCCCGAGATCCTCCGTGGGCCTGTTCCCATCAGCACAACCACACAGCGTAACATCCCCTCCCGTTGAAAGCCAGACATTCCAGCATATCCGGCCAGGCCCCCTCCGGCTCTGACGGTCCTGTCACAGCACACCTCCAGGGGCTCCCTGCCAAGGTCCTTGTGATAGACAATCCATTATAGCAAATATCCAGATATCTCATTGTATTGTCAAATTGTGTTTATAAATTGACTTTTTAAAGGATTTTGGTTAAATATAAAAGTTTTAGTGGTGTATTTGATAAAATAAATACAAAAGAGTTGCCATGATCCAGCTTGATTTTGAAAAGACCGGGGGATTGATTCCCGCCATTGCCCAGGATGCACAAACCGGTGAGGTGCTGATGCTGGCCTATATGAACCGCCAGGCCTTTGAAAAGACCCTGCAGACAGGCAAAGCCACCTATTACAGCCGTTCCCGCAACATGCTGTGGACAAAAGGGGAAACCTCGGGCCATGTGCAGCATGTTCAGAAAATCCTTGTGGACTGCGACCTGGATACCCTGGTGCTCCAGGTGGACCAGGCAGGCGGTGCAGCCTGCCATAAAGGGTATAAAAGCTGTTTTTTCAGGGCGGTGCAGGGCAGTGAACTTACCACCATCAGCCAAAAGGTGTTTGATCCCGAAAAGGTATACAAATAATGCAGAAAATACTCAAACTGGGCATTCCCAAAGGAAGCCTCCAGAATGCCACAATAGACCTGTTCAGACGTTCAGGATGGAAAATCAATGTGGAAGGAAGAAGTTATTTTCCCGATATTGATGATGAAACCATTGAATGCGCCCTGTGCCGGGCCCAGGAAATGTCCATTAATGTGGAAAGCGGTGTTATTGATGCCGGTCTCACCGGTGGTGACTGGGTGGCGGAACATGAATCCGATGTACATGTGGTGACAGACCTTGTCTATTCCAAAGTCAGTGCCCGGCCGGCCCGCTGGGTGGTTGCCGTGGCCAGTGAATCCCCCATAAACGATCTCAAAGATCTGGAGGGCATGACCATTTCCACGGAACTGGTCAAATTCACCAGACGGTTTTTCAAAGAACGCGATATCAATGTGACAGTGAAATTTTCCTGGGGGGCCACGGAAGCCAAAATCGTATCCGGCCTTGCTGACGCCATTGTGGAGATCACGGAAACCGAAAGTACGATCCGGGCCCATAACCTGCGGGTAATCCACGTGGTGATGGAAACCAATACCCAGCTCATTGCCAATAAAACCGCCTGGCAGGATCTCCGGAAAAGAGAAAAAATCCAGCAGATCGCCCAGCTGCTCCAGGGGGCCCTGGTGGCAGACCAGATGGTGGGCATTAAAATGAATGTGCCGGAAAACAAGATAGCAAAGATTGTCTCCCTTCTGCCCAGCCTCAATGCCCCCACCATTGCCGGATTGTACCAGTCCGACTGGTATTCGGTGGAAAGCATTATCAATACAAAGCATGTCCGGGACCTGATTCCCCAGCTGCTTAAAGAAGGGGCCGAAGGCATTATCGAATATCCCCTTAACAAGGTGCTGTAATATGAAACCTGCCACACGCTGTGAAAATATCACCCCTTTTATCGTGATGGATGTGCTGGAAAAAATCCATCAGATGGAAGCTGCCGGCATTGATGTGATCCACATGGAAATCGGTGAGCCTGATTTTGATGTGCCTGAATGTGTCAACCAGGCCACCCGGGAAGCGCTGGACTGCAACGCCACCTGTTATACCCACAGCCTCGGGGATATCCGGCTGCGCCAGGCCATAGCCCGGTACCATGCAGATACATACGGCACCAATGTTGATCCCGGGCAGATCCTGGTGACTTCGGGCACCTCCCCTGCCATGCTCCTGCTGTTCTCCGTTTTGGTTAATCCGGGGGATGAGGTCATCATCTCCGATCCCCACTATGCCTGTTATGCCAATTTCATTCATTATGTCCAGGGGATCCCGGTCACTGTGCCCGTGTTTGAAGAACAAGGCTTTGTCTTTACCCCGGATGCCATAGAAGCGAAAATCACCCCGAAAACCCGGGCCATTTTTATTAATTCCCCGTCCAATCCCACCGGAAATGTGATCCCAAAGGACCGGATGCAGGAAATTGTGGCGCTTGCGAAAAAACATGACCTGTATATCATCTCCGATGAGATCTACCATGGCCTGGTCTATGAGGGCAAAGAACATTCCATCCTGGAATTTACATCCAAAGCCTTTGTGCTCAACGGGTTTTCCAAGCTCTTTGCCATGACCGGTCTGCGCCTGGGGTATCTCATCGCCCCCTTTGTATTTGTCAGGGCCCTGCAGATTCTGCAGCAGAATTTTTTCATCTGTGCCAATTCCGTGGCCCAGGTGGCCGGCACCGCTGCACTCAAACATGCTGCCAAAGAAACACAGCATATGCGGCAGGTGTATAACAAGCGCCGATTGTATATGATACAGCGGCTGCAGGATATGGGCCTGGGGATTACAGTGCCGCCTACCGGGGCATTTTATGTGTTTGCCAATGTGAAACATATTTCCACGGATTCCTATGCCCTGGCGTTCGATATTCTGGAAAAAGCCCATATCGGCGTGACACCGGGCATTGATTTCGGGGCCAACGGCGAAGGGTACCTGCGGTTTTCCTATGCCAACTCCCTGGAAAATCTGACCCGGGGCATGGACCGCATGGAAAATTATGTAAAGACAAGATCATGATAATCCGGGATGTGCAATTTGTGAAAAGTGCGGTGAAGCCGGACCAGTATCCGGATTACGATTTTGCCGAAATTGCCTTTGCCGGCCGGTCCAATGTGGGGAAAAGTTCACTGATCAACACCTTGATCCAGCGCAGGGATATGGTGAAAACCAGTTCCAAACCCGGATGCACCCAGCTGATCAATTTTTTTCTGGTCAATGAAACCCTGTCTCTGGTGGACCTGCCCGGATACGGGTATGCCAAGGTATCCAAAAAGATCCGGGCCACATGGCAGCCCATGGTGGAAACCTACCTGGCAGGCAGGGCCAATCTTCTGGGTCTGGTGCTCATTATAGATATCCGCAGAGATCCAAAGCAGGAAGAATCTGCTCTGGCCGAATGGCTGGAATCCCGCAGCATACCCTATCTGGTGGTGCTGACCAAAGCAGACAAATTATCAAAAACACAGCAGCAGAAACGGTGTGCCGCCATCTGCTCCCGGCTGCACAGAGACAAAAACGCGGTGATTGTGTTCTCAGCCAAAACCCGGTTGGGGCGGGAAACCGTGCTGGATGAAATCGATAATCTCATGGCATGGTACGCGCAAAAAGGATGACCATGGAAAAAGATATGCGAGCCGGGTTTGTGGCCATCATCGGCGCACCCAATGCAGGCAAGTCAACCCTGTTGAACCAGGTGCTGGGCCAGAAAATTTCCATCACTTCCAAAAAACCCCAGACCACCCGGGACCGGATTCTTGGCATCGTGAACCGGCCCGGCTCCCAGATCATTTTTGTAGACACCCCCGGGATACACAAAAGCAGCAGCCTGCTCAACAAGCGGATTGTGGACCAGGCCCTCCAGGCAGTGGCGGATGTGGACCTGATCCTGTTCATGGTGGATGCGGTTTCCCGCAATTTTTCAGCAGAAAAACAGATTGTTGCACAACTGCACAAGGCGGAAAAACCGGTTATCCTGGCATTGAATAAAGTGGATATCGCCAGAAAGGCGGATCTTTTCACGCTGGTGGAAAAATTTACCCCTGTTTTTGATTTCAAGGCGGTGATACCCATATCAGCCCGCCAGAACATACAGGTGGCACAGCTTATGGATGAGGTGGAAAAAAATCTGCCTGAAGGCCCGCGGCTGTATCCTGAAGACACGTTTACCGATGTTTCCGAAAAATTCATGGTCAAGGAAATTATCAGAGAAAAGGTGTTTCGCCTCACCGGCATGGAAATTCCCTATTCTTCCGCCGTGACCGTGGATGCCTTTGATGTGGAAAAAAAACTGATCGTCATCCATGCCAGCATCCATGTGATACGCAGTTCGCAAAAAGGTATTATCATCGGCAAAAAAGGCGCCATGCTGTCTAACATCGGCTCCCGGGCCAGGATGGACATGGAAAAAATGCTGGGAAAAAAGGTCCTGCTCAAGCTGTTTGTAAAGGTGACCAAAGACTGGGTGAGCAACCAGCGGATTCTGGATGAGTTCGGGTATTAAAAGATGATGGACAATTCTTTTTTATGCATGGATGACATATTTCTTAAAAAAGAGCGGGAAAAGGCCAGAAAGCTGCGCAACAGTCAGTGGTGGAAGCGCAAACGGTCTTCCGGTGTCTGCCATTATTGCAGCAAAACCTTTGCCCCTTCTGAACTGACCATGGACCATATCATCCCCCTGGCGCGGGGAGGCAGGTCGGAAAAATTCAATCTGGTTCCCTGCTGCAAAGCCTGCAATACAAAAAAGCAGCAGCTTCTGCCCTGCGAGTGGCAGGCCTATATGGAAACGCGCAGGCCATAAGGGAAACATGCAGGCCATAAGGGAAACGCGCAAGTCATAAGGCATCGAAAAAAGACGGTGCTTTTTTCGATGCCTGTTACTGCAGACACTGTTACTGTAAACCAGTGCGCAGGTATTTATTTTTTGCTGCAGAGTCTGTGAATGGTTTGTGCGTGCCATTCTCCACGGCCGGAGAATGTGGGCTGTCCCAGTTCCACCAGATGTTTGGCGATCTGGTCATAGGTGGCATTTTGCTTTCGCATGGTCTGGATAATATCCATCACTTTTTCCCTGGGAAGCACA
>JAWOEP010000361.1:0-2523 GCA_046482705.1 Desulfotignum sp. | reverse complement strand
GCTATCCCCCGGTTCTATATCAAAAACGGCAGGCAGATCTGGACAATCAAGCTGAAAAAAGGGATTTTCTTTCACCCCGGCCCTTTTAACCCGGCCTATGAATTGACCGCAGATGATGTCATTTTTTCTCTAAAAAAAGCAGCAGATCCTGACCGCAGCGGTATTGCCGGAGAATATACCGGGATGACCTTTGAAAAGCGCGATGAACATACTTTGGATATTATTCTGGAAAAACCGATTTCGCCCTTGTTCTTTCTGCCCATCATCGCCAATCACCGGTCCGGATATATTGTGAGCAAAAAAGCCATCCAGGCCGGGGGATATGATTTTTTTACAAAGCACCCTGTGGGAACAGGACCCTTCATGTTTGACCGGTATATTCCCAAAGAAAAATGTGTGTTAAAAGCCCATTCCGCCTATTTTCGGGGAACACCGGAACTTGCCGGCGTGGAAATGCATTTTATCCCGGACAATGATTTGCGGGAAGCTGCCTTCAGAAAAGGGGACATGGACCTGATTATCGGTGTGGGTGCCGCCGGCTGGATCCAGACAATGGAAAAACTGCCCAAAACCCGTATCGATGTATTCGGCCCGGGATATACCGGCTTGTTTCACTTGAACACATCCATAAAACCCTTGGATGATATCCGGGTGAGAAAGGCCATTATCCATGCCCTTGACCGGGACCGCTTTCTGGCGGTTTCCAACAGAAAACTGGTAACTCCTGTATTGGCCCCCATGAGTGCGGATTTTCTGCCCGGCGGTATGGAAAATGACAAAATAACCGCCCTGGGGCTGAACCTGAAAAATGATATCCCTCTGGCCAGGCAGCTTATGGCAGATGCCGGTTTTGCCGGCGGGTTTTCCATTACCCTGTATGGATCGGAAAAACGGCTTTTTAAAACATCCTATGAAGTGTTACAGCAGGCATTGAAAAACATCGGTATCATGGTGGATTTGAAAATCGTATCCCATTCCCGATACCACCAGCTGATCCGGCAGAACAAAAATGCCATTGTTTTGTATTTTTCACTCAGGCCCAATGCAGATAACTATCTGCGGGGATTTTTTCATTCAGATGCCATTGTGGAAACCGGGGAAAACTTCCACACCAATTTTTCCCATTATACATCCGTGGACAAGCTTCTGGATGATGCCCGGTCTGAAATTGACCCCAAAAAACAGATCCGCCTCTGGAAACAGGCCCAGATCCGGATTCTTCATGATGCCCTGGTGTTTCCCATCCTGGACATCAAATACTGCGTGGCCAGGCGGATCGATCTTGACTACGGCCATGAGTTGATAAACACGCTGGCAGGGTATCCCCAGTTTGATGAAAGGACATCCCTTATGCCTGACTGACAGGTACAGGTCAGGATCATATCATAGCGCATACTGCTGCTTCTCCGGGCCGGGGTGATCACACGCAACATGCAAATCCTTCTTTGACCAGGGACCTGCCCGGTATCATGGTCTGGGTGCGTTTTATACCGGCAATTTTCCGGATACGCTCATCTAAAAATTCCGCAATGGTTTCTGCATCTGAAGCCAGAAAATCGCGTTGGAGCACCACTTTTACCAGAAGATCGATGCTGCCGTGAACCGCATGCACCTCCTGGACTTCCTCCAGGGCAAACAATTTATCAGACAGGGTCGTTTCCGCTGTGGTGTCGGTGTCAATGAGAATAAAGGCGGTGATGGTGCGCTTCATTTCCGGATATTCCGGGGTCTGTTTTTCCAGCATGGCGGTTCTGAAGCTTTCCATGCTTTTGGGGATAAGCCGGTCAATGCCGATGCCGTAACGCCGGTTGGCATTGGTATCCCAGTGGTGGTATGCAATATAGGTATACAGGTCTGCAATGGTTCTGCCCGGAAAATATTTGATCAGTTCTCCGTTTTTGATGATAAAGGCCATGGGCAGGTAGATGGTGTTGTACCAGTCCCTTGCGGCTTTGGCAAAATCGCAGTCTTTGCCTGACTGGGAAGCCAGATACTCCTGGTGTCTGTGGATCTGCTGTTCCAGGTAATTGTATTTTCCCAGTTCAGTAAGATCGATTTCAACGGGCAGGCCGGTTTTTTGGAAAAAGTTCTTTTTTTCTATATACAGCAGGTTTTCCATGGTGTTTTGACCGGAAAGCAGTTCCACCACCTTGGCGGAAATTTCTGTCCATCCCAGTTCCTTGGCCGCCGCCACCCGGTGGTTGCCGTCCAGTACATAATACTGGTCGCGTATCTGATACAGCTTTACCGGCTGTATGTTTTGGCCCTGGCGCATGGCCTGCTTGATGTCGGTGAACCGTTTTCCGGAAACATGTTTTTTGGGCCGGAACCGGGAATCAAAATCCGCATACTTGCCCACGCTGCCGATGATTTTTTCCAAAGCAATGGTCTGGATACCATGGTCAATGAACTGCACATCCTCTTCTTTGGCCTGCTGTTCATTAAAGGAACTGACATGGTCGGCTTTCTCCTGCCGGCGCAGGTCTGGCGAAAACAGGTGTTTGAATATGTTTTTCATGATTA
>JAWOEP010000329.1:0-5879 GCA_046482705.1 Desulfotignum sp. | reverse complement strand
GACCAGGGCCTGCTGGAAAAAAAAGAACCGTTGAAGCACAGTGTGGGCAACTGCTACCGGTGCAGGACCGTGGTGGAGCCCTCCGTGTCCAAACAATGGTTTGTGAAGGTAAAACCGTTGGCAGAAAAAGCCACCCGGGCAGTGCGCTCCGGTGAGACCCGCATTATTCCGGATACCTGGTCCAAGACCTATTTTGAATGGATGGACAACATCAGAGACTGGTGTATTTCGCGCCAGATCTGGTGGGGGCACAGGATTCCTGTCTGGAAATGTCCGGACTGCAGCCAGGTGATTGTGGAAGAAACCGATCCCACCCACTGCCCCGGGTGCGGTTCCAAAAACCTTGCCCAGGAGACCGATGTGCTGGATACCTGGTTTTCCAGTGCTTTGTGGCCGTTTTCCACCATGGGCTGGCCAGAAGAGACCCCTTTGCTCAAAACCTTTTACCCCACCTCTGTTCTGGTTACAGGTTTTGATATTTTGTTTTTCTGGGTGGCCAGAATGATGATGATGGGCATTCATTTTAAAGAGGAAGTCCCTTTTAAAGATGTGTATATCCATGCCCTGGTGAGAGATGAGCTTGGCAAAAAAATGAGCAAGTCCAAGGGCAATGTCATCGATCCTTTACAGGTTATTGAAAATTACGGGGCAGATGCGTTCCGGTTTACCCTGGCCGCCTTTGCCGCCCAGGGCCGGGATGTGAAAATGTCTGAATCCCGGGTGGAAGGATACCGTCATTTTGTGAACAAGTTGTGGAATGCGACACGGTTTTCCCTGATGCATATCACCCCCGGAGAACCATCCTTTGATGATGACAAATTGTCTTTGTGGGAACGCTGGATTCTGTCCCGGTCTGCAGCCACATCCCTGGCCGTTAAAGAAGGCATTGAAAATTACCGGTTCAATGAAGCGGCTTCCGCCGTATACCAGTTTGTGTGGCATGAGTTCTGTGACTGGTTCATTGAAACCCAGAAACCTGCTTTGTATGAAAAGCAGGGCGGGGTGCGCAGGGATACTGCCCGTGCTGTTCTGGCCCGGGTTCTGGAAGATATTGTAATCATGCTGCACCCGTTCATGCCCTTTGTTACCGAAGAAATCTACCATATCCTTCCATTTACCAAGGGATCGGTGATGCAGGCATCTTTTCCTTATACGGAAGACAATTATGCCAGGTACCGAAACCTGCCGGTGGAAAAGGACATGGTTTTTCTTTTTGACCTGATATCAGGGATCCGCAATATCAGAAGCGAGATGAACATCCAGCCGTCCATGAAAATCAAGGTGCTGGCCAATACCGCAGATGAAAAAGAAAAACTGCTCATTGCCGAGAACAAGGCGGTCATTGCCAATCTGGCTACCCTGGAACGGTTCTCTTTTTGCGATCCTGATAATGCCCCGGCCTCCTGCGCCAGTTCAGTGACAGCAGGCACCACCTGTTTTGTTCCCCTGGAAGGGGTCATTGATTTTGAAAAAGAAATCGGGCGCCTGGAAAAGGAACTGGATAAAAACACCAAAGAATTGATAGGTGTACAGAAACGGCTCAGCAATGACAGTTTTCTGGAAAAAGCGCCCCAGGAAGTCATTGATAAAGTCAATGCCCGGCATATCGACCTTTCTGAGAAAAACGAAAAGCTGGCTGCCAATCTCAAACGCATTCAGGATCTGGCATAACCCATGGATATGATAGAACAGATTATCTCCCTGGCCCTGTTTGAAGATGCAGGGCTGGGGGATATTACCTCTGAAAGCATTCTGCCTGCATCCCGGCAGGGAACCGGCGTTATCACGGCCAAACAGGACTGTGTTCTGGCCGGCACACAGGTTGCCGAAAAAACCTTTCACATGCTGGATCCGGACATGCATATCCAGATGATGTACACAGATGGAGACAGGGTACAAAAAGGCAGTGTGGTGCTAAAGGCAGCAGGAGATCTGCTTTGCATGCTCAAGGGGGAGCGGGTGGCATTGAACTTTTTGCAGCGCCTGTCCGGTATTGCCACTTTGACCCGAACCTATATGCAAACCCTCAAACACAGCCGGGTGCGGCTCACCGACACCAGGAAAACCACCCCGGGATGGCGCCTGCTGGAAAAACAGGCAGTAAGGGCAGGCGGGGGTTCCAACCACAGGTTCTCCCTGTATGACGGGATTCTGATCAAAGATAATCACATCGCAGTGGCCGGCAGTATAGCTGCTGCAGTGGCGGCGGTGCAAAAACAGGCCTCCCATTTGATGAAAATCGAGGTGGAGGTGTCTGATATGGACCAGGTAAAGCAGGCGTTGTCAGCCGGCGCTGATGTTATCATGCTGGACAATATGTCCTGTGCCGCCATGAAAGAAGCAGCGGGTTTTATCGGTGGCCGGGCTTTGGTGGAAGCATCAGGCAATGTCAGCCTTGAGACGTTGAACGATATTGCCGCAACCGGAGTGGATGTAATTTCCTGCGGCGCTTTGACCCATCAGGCCCGGGCTGTGGATCTGAGCATGCAGATACACCCCGGCCCGGGTATCAGCAATATGTGAGCCGGTTCCGGCCGTCTTTTTTGGATTTATACAGGGCCCGGTCCGTGCGCCGGATAAAAGAGGTGAAATCTTCTCCCTCCTTGAGTTCACTGGCACCTATGCTGATGGTTACTGAACAGGATTTTCCGGGCCGGGGTTCAAACACGGCCGAACTGATAAGGTCCCGGATTCTGTTACCCACCACACAGGCTTTTTTCAGCCTGGTTTCAGGCAGCAGAATGGCAAATTCTTCTCCTCCGTATCTATAGGCCGTATCCATGGACCGCATGCAGGAGTTGATGATTCTGCCGATGGCCATGAGCACCTTGTCCCCTTCCAGGTGGCCCCAGGAATCATTGTAATGCTTGAAATGGTCGATGTCCAGAATCATCAGAGACAAGGCATGTTTATACCGGTCGTGGCGCTCCATTTCCTGTTTGATCTGCCGGAAAAAATGGCGGGAATTGAACAATTTGGTCAATGCATCGGTGATGGCCAGCTGTTCCAGTTCCTTGAGCAGCCTGGTCCGTTCTTTTTTGAAACCGGCTTCCCGCAGCACCCGTTTGATGCGCAGGTCCAGTTCTTCGAAACGGAAAGGTTTGAATATAAAGTCACTGGCACCGGTTTTTACTGCTTCTTCATAAGAATAATCTGCACTGTAGCCGGTCATGACCATGACATCCGTGTCATATTTTTTTTTGACCCTGCGGGTCAGTTCCAGGCCGTCCATCCCATGCATCATGATATCGGTAAGCACCACATCTGCAGGAAAGGTTTCCAGTTTTTCCAGGGCTTCTTCGGCGCTGGAAGCGCTTTGCACCCGGTAGGAGAGAAGCGTAAGATATTCTTCCACAGAATCTTTGATGGCGGAATCATCGTCAACAATCAGGATGGCATGGGCCATTTTCTTATATTCTCCAGGAAACTTGGGTTGCTCATACGGGCTTGTCTTGACACGCTATCCCGCAATTGGTACATGTATGAACCAGAAATTTATATGAACAGGAAACTTAACTTAGAAACACGATACTTGTCAACTCTTAGTTTGGAGCACCATTGAAGATCCATCAAAAACAGATCCGTAATTTTTCCATCATTGCCCATATTGATCATGGCAAATCCACCCTGTCGGACCGGTTGATTCAATTGACCGGGATTGTTTCCGAGCGGGATATGAAAGAACAGATTTTAGATTCCATGGATATTGAAAGGGAACGGGGCATCACCATTAAATCCCAGACGGTTTCTTTGCCCTATACTGCTGAAGACGGCACCGAGTATCTGCTGAATCTCATTGACACACCGGGGCATGTGGATTTTTCCTATGAAGTTTCCCGGGCCCTGAAAGCATGTGAAGGGGCATTGATCATTGTGGATGCCTCCCAGGGGGTGGAAGCCCAGACCCTGGCCAATCTGTACCTGGCCATGGAACTTGATCTGACCATCATCCCCGTCATCAACAAGATCGATTTGCCGTCTGCGGAAATTGAATGGGTGAAAAACCAGATCGAAGAGGATTTGGGGCTGGACCGGGAAAACGCCCTTCTGGTATCCGCCAAGACCGGCAAGGGGGTGGATCAAATATTTCCTGCTGTGGCGGCGGCCATTCCCCCGCCCAAAGTCGATCCTGACAACCGGTTCAAGGCCCTGATCTTTGATTCCCACTATGACACCTTTCGGGGCACCATTGTGCATTTCAGGATTTTTGACGGCACCATTCAGAAAGGGGATACCATCTTGTTCATGCAGAATGATTCCCGATACAAGGTGGAGGAGGTGGGATTGTTCCAGATCAAAAGGGTACCCCAGAAAAGCCTGTACGGCGGCCAGGTGGGGTATCTCATCGCCGGGATAAAAAATATCAGCGATGTCAAGATCGGAGATACCATCACCATGGCGGACCGGCCCTGTGAAAAAGCGGTGGGGGGATTCCGGGAACCCACGCCTGTGGTGTTTTCCTCCATGTATCCTGTGGCATCCGATGATTATGCTGAGCTTACCGAAGCCCTGGAACGGCTCAAGCTCAATGATGCCTCCCTTATCTATGAAAAAGACAGCTCAGCTGCCCTGGGATTCGGATATCGGTGCGGATTTCTGGGGCTCCTTCACCTGGAGGTGGTCCAGGAGCGCCTGGAGCGTGAGTACGATATTTCCCTTATCCTGACCTCCCCTTCGGTGCAGTATGAGATCACCACCACGGACGGGGAGGTGATGATCATTGACAACCCGGTGAATTATCCGGATCCGGCCGAGATTGTCAAGGTCAGAGAACCCTTTATCGATGCCACCATTATTGTCCCTGACCGGTACATGGGCAATGTGATGCAGGTCTGCCATGAATTCCGGGGGGTGAGCAAAACCTATCAATACCTGACCTCCAACCGCATGGAAATGAAATTTGAACTGCCCCTGGCAGAGGTGGTGTATGAGTTTTATGACCGGCTCAAATCCGTGACCCAGGGGTACGGGTCTTTTGATTATGAGATTTCCGGATACCAGGAAACCGACCTGGTGAAACTGGATTTTCTTATCAACGCAGAACGGGTGGATGCCCTGTCCATTCTCATTCACAGGGACAAAGCAGAGGCCCGGGCCAGAACAGCCTGTAAAAAACTCAGAGAGGAAATTCCCAGACAGCAGTTCAAGATTCCCATCCAGGGGGCCATAGGCGGCAAAATCATCTCCAGAGAAACCATTTCCGCGTTTCGAAAGGATGTTACTGCCAAATGCTATGGCGGAGATATTTCCCGGAAACGCAAGCTGCTGGAAAAGCAGAAAAAAGGAAAGAAACGGATGAAAATGGTGGGGTCGGTGGAAATCCCCCAGTCTGCCTTTTTATCGGTTCTCAAGACGGAATAATTTTATATGAAAGCCGTCAGCCATCAGTACTCAGCTAAAAGCTAACAGCTAACAGCTAACAGCTAAAAGCTAACAGCTAAAAGCTAACAGCTAACAGCTTTCATCATTTGTTGTGTCCGCCAGGACATGGGTGTTATTATTAATAAAACAGTATCATTATAAAGGCAAATCCTATGACGTATGAAACAATTGTAATGGAAACCAGAAACCAGGTGGGCCTGATCAAGCTGAACAGACCAAAGGTGCTCAATGCCATGAACCGGCAGCTGTGGACCGAAATGATGGATGCCCTGGAAAATTTAGGCCAGGATGACCAGATCAAGGTGTTGATTATTACCGGTGAAGGCCGGGCATTTTCCACCGGAGCGGATCTCAAGGATTCCAAGGGCCGTACCATCGAGGCCTACCGCCAGTACCTGGAATCTTTGCAGGAAGCGACCAGAAAGATCCTGCGGTTTGAAAAACCCACCATTGCCGCTGTCAACGGGTATGCCCTGGGATCCGGATATGAGCTGGCC
>JAWOEP010000316.1:0-2732 GCA_046482705.1 Desulfotignum sp. | reverse complement strand
CGGGATGACAGAATCCAGCAGCAGGATGCCGATGGCTTCTCCACAGGATACCTGTCGGTTTCGGGTTACATATCTCATGGCATTACAACCGTGTCAGGGTCTGTGTTTGCTTTTCGCGGCTAAATAACCATAACCGGGCATTTGGCAAGGCCGGTCACCTTATGGGATACCCCGCCCAGCAGGTATCCTGTCAAGTCACCCTGACCCGTGGAACTGATGACGATCAGATCGATGTTGTGTTTTTTGGCAAATTCCAGGATCTTTTTACTGGGTGATCCCATTTTGACAAATCCTTTGACATTTTGAATGCCTTGCTCCTGTAACATGGTTTTTCCCCGGGATACGACTTCTCTGGCATAGGCGCTCAGGACATCATTCAGGTGTTCGGGCTCCCTGGGTCTGACCATGGAGAGTGCGCTTTCGATATGGCTGTGGTGTCTGAAAACCGACAGCACATTGATTTGTGAATCGAATTTTTTGGCCAGGTTGGCGGCATATGTCAATGTTGCGTACGCATTTTCCGAACCATCCAGCGGAATCAGTATGTTTTGAAACATCTTTCTCCTTTATCTAAAGGCCAGATCTCTCAGGAAAAGCGCAATTTCCGGAAAGAAGATCATGGCAACGGCAACACTTAAAAGGATGAACATGAATGGGGGGGTCCCTTTGACAACCTCGAAATAAGGGCGTTTGAATACGGCGATCGCGGTAAAAATATCACAGCCGAACGGCGGGGTTGCAGACCCGATGGCCACCTGGAGCGTGATAATCGTACCCACCAGAACCGGATCAAGTCCCACATTGTTCACCACAGGGGAAAAAATCGGTACCAGGACCAGAATCACCACAATGGGATCCACAAACATGCATCCCACAAAAAAGGCGATAGAGATCACAAAGAGTACGCCATATCTGCCCATCTCGGAAATGCCGATCATTTCCAGAAGCTGCTGGGGCACCTGGGCATAGGATAATACCCAGGCAAACGCGGCCCCGGCACCCACGAGGATGAAGACAACGGCGGTTACCAGCCCGGTGGACTTGGCTGTGGCGTAAAAGTCGGCAGGCTTCATGGTTTTGAATACAAAGCCTTCCAGCACAATGGCATAGGCCACGCTCACGGCGGCTGCTTCCGTGGGGCTGAATATCCCGCCGAATATCCCTCCGATAATAATCACCGGAAACCCCAAAGGCCACAACGCATGATACAATGCCTTTCCCCGTTCCTGCCACGAGGCTTTGGGCTCTGTGGGGATATCGTTCACATACGCATAGATAACACTGTAGATCGAGAACAGAAACAGGATCAGCAGCCCGGGACCGATGCCTGCGATAAACAGTTCCGGTATGGAGGTTTTTGCGACAATGCCATAGATGATCATGCCGATACTGGGGGGAATCAGAAAAGCGATGTCACTGGAATTGACAATGAGGGCCATAATGAAAGAATCTTTGTATCCCCCTTCCTGAAGCCGGGGGCGAAGGGGGGTTCCGATCGCCACCACCGTGGCCTGGGTGGAACCGGAAACAGCACCGAACATCGTACATGCGCCGGCAGTACTGACAGCCAGACCGCCTTTGATGTGTCTGACAAACGCCATCACCAGATCGATCAGTTTTTCCGCGGATTTCCCCCGGGTCATGATATCGGCGGACAGGATGAACATGGGCACGGCAATGAGTGCAGCAGGGCGGATGCCTGCCATCATCTGCTGAATCACAAACTGCATCTGTGACAGATCTCCATTGTACAGCAGATACACCCCGAGGGTCGCACCGGCAATCAAGGGGATTTTCATGGGAAACCCCAGCAGCAGCAACACGACCATCAGCAGAAAAATGGCCCCGGCAAAATGCTGGTTCAAAAACGCCACAAAGCTGAAACTGGTATCCAGAACAGCCGTTGCAGCGGCTTGAGCCATTGTTTTTCCCGTGTCATCTTTCACCATTGCGGTAATGGTGATGGTGCCGTCACTGAGAGTGCCGATATCCACCCCTTCAACACTCCAGTTGCCGAATTGGTTGATTTTTGCGTCCAGTTCAATCCCCTGGTCGTTTTTGTCATTCAGGGTGACACTTATTTTTTGCCGGCTGTCCACACCTTCGGCATAGCCGTACACAAAAATGGTTGTTTTCTGGGCAATGACCGTTTCTTCAATGACCACAGTCGCAGGATTGGATGCCGGCACAGGGGATGACAGCAGGCAGCTGAGAACAATCAGCAGGATTATTTTTTTGATCTGACGTTTCATCACCATACCTTACACCTCAACATCATTGTCTGTGTCCGCATATCCGTCTTTGACAGAGGTCGAAAGATAGATATCGCTTTGTGTCAGATTTTTCACCACTGTAAACGCATACTGCAATCCTGTCACAACAAACCCGACGGGAACCCACAGATAGATATAAAATACCGGCAGTCCCAGGGCCGGTAAGATCCGCCCGCTTTGGTATACCTCGATAATATAGTTGTAGGCATAAAACGACAGAAAGAACATGAACGCGGACGTTACCGCAGTCATTCCAATCATCAATACTTTGCGGATTTTTGCAGGCATTACGTCGTATATGGCAGACATCCTGATATGCCGCCCATTGCGTGCGGCATAACTCAATCCTGCAAAAGTCACCACAACGATAAATATCATGTTCAGCTCGTCGGTGAAGGTGATGGCACTGTTGAAAACATACCGGCTGATCACTGCGGCAATGGTATTGACCGTCATGGC
>JAWOEP010000314.1:0-3392 GCA_046482705.1 Desulfotignum sp. | reverse complement strand
CCTTCCTCCACCATCCGCCCGTTGCGCAGCACCATGATCCGGTGGGCCACCTGGGCCACCACTGCCAGGTCATGGGTGATATACAGGGCCGCCTTGTTCATCTTTTCCGTGATCTCCTTGACTGCGGCCAGCACCTCGATCTGGGTGGTCACATCCAGGGCGGTGGTGGGTTCGTCAAATACGATAATCTGTGGCTCGCAGGACATGGCCATGGCCACCATGGCCCGCTGGAGCTGGCCCCCGGACAGTTCATGGGGATACCGGAAACCGATTTTTTCCGGGTCGGGCAGAAACAGCCGCCGGTAAATTTTGATGGCTTCTTTCTGTGCCTCTGAATAGCTCATGATGCCATGCTGCACCGGGGCTTCCACATGCTGCCGGATGATCCTGTGGGAGGGGTTGAAGGAAGCGGCCGCACTCTGGGCCACATAGGCTATTTTAGACCCCCTGACCAGGCGCAGGTCTTCATCTGATGCGCCCATCAATTCCACCCCGTCCAGATTAATGGAGCCGGATGCCAGGCGGCACCCTTGTCGGGTATACCCCATGGCAGCCAGACCGATGGTGGATTTGCCGGCACCGGATTCCCCGATGAGCCCCAGGACTTCCCCTTTTTTGAGGGTCAGGCTGATATCCTTGACTATGGGCTGCCATGCTTCTTCGGAATATGCTTCAATATATAAATTTTTAATTTTCAGTATAGTGCTCATGATGTGATTCCTTTGCCGGATTTATTCATGCAGACCGGACGACAGGTGTAAAAACCAGTCCACGATCATATTGACCCCCACGGTTAAAAATGCGATGGCACCTGCCGGGATCAGGGGGGTAAAGATGCCGAAGGTGATGGCACCGGCATTTTCCCGAACCATGCCTCCCCAGTCCGCCAGGGGCGGCTGAATACCCAGGCCCAAAAAACTCAAAGATGCGATGAACAAAAACACAAAGCAGAACCGCAGCCCGAATTCCGCTGTCAGGGGCGGCATGGCATTGGGCAGTATCTCATGGCGGATGATCCACCAAAGGCCTTCCCCTCTCAGCCGCGCCACCTCCACAAACTCCATGACCTCGATGTCCATTGCAACGGCCCTGGACAGGCGGTACACCCGGGTGGAATCCAGCAGGGCAATGGTAAAAATCAATGTGGGAATGGAAGAACCCAGAACCGACAGGATCATCAGGGCAAAAATCAGGGTGGGAAAGGACATGATCACATCGATGAGCCGGCTCAGCATCTGGTCGACCCATCCGCCCTTGACTGCAGCCACAAATCCCAGAACAGAGCCGAACAAAAATGAGAGAAATGTGGTTAAAAATGCCAGGGCAATGGTGTTTCTGGCCCCGTACACCATGCGGGTGAACAGATCCCTGCCGATATGATCGGTTCCCAGAAAAAATTGGGGTGATATGGTTTCCCACACATCTCCCACCACGGCGGTTTCTTCATAGGGTGCAATCCAGGGGGCGAATATGGCCACCAGACAGTTCAAAAGCACAATGCCCAGTCCGATGCGGGCGCTTAAAGGAGATTGTCTCAATAAACTCAGCACGCAAAATTCCTTTTTAGAATTGGGATTGTCTCAGTTTCGGATTGGACAGCATGGACAACACATCCGCCAGCAGGTTCAACCCGATATAGGTAATGGAAAAAATCAGGCCCGAGGCCTGGACCACAGGCAGGTCCCGCTTGGCAACAGAATCCACCAGCAGCTGTCCCAGACCGGGATACACAAACACCACCTCCACAATTACCACCCCCACCACCAGGTAGGCCAGGTTCACCGCCACAACATTGATGACCGGAGACAATGAATTGGGAAAGGCATGGTGAATGATGATCCGCAGCCGCCTGATCCCCTTGATTTCCGCCATCTCGATATAGGCGGATGCCAGGACATTGATAATGGCTGCCCGTGTCTGGCGCATCATATGGGCGGTAACCACACAGGTCAGGGTCAGGGCCGGCAGCAGAATGGTATAAAATTTGCGGCCCAGCCCCATGTGGGGATCGATCATGGCAATGCTGGGAAACAATTCCATTTTCACGCTGAAAAGGGCGATGAGAATATAAGCCACAAAAAATTCCGGAAAGGAAATAAAGGACAGGGTGGTGGTGGAAATGACCTTGTCATACAGGGTGTTTCTGTAAAAAGCGGCCAGGATTCCCAGCAGAATGGCCAGGGGCACGGCAATGAGCGCTGTTGTGGCTGCCAGAAACAGGGTGTTGGAAAACCGCCAGGAGATCAGTTCGGCAACTGGCCGTTTGTTGGCCAGAGAGTTGCCGAAATCCCCCTGGACAAAATTTTTCAGCCAGGTCACATACCGGATATGGGGGGGCAGATCCAGTTTGAGTTCCTTGCGGAACGCCTCCACGGTTTCCGGGGTGGCGGACTGGCCCAGTACGGTATCTGCCACATCACCGGGCAGCAGTTCCACCCCGATGAATATGATCAGGGAAATCACAAAAATCGTGGCCAGACTTGCACCAATCCGTTTGAGAATATGATAGATTACATTTTTCATAGATAAATAACCGATTAATATATTTGTTGCAGGTAATATATCGGGATCGAAGTATTTTTGTCAAGGTTTTATACCAGCGTATTTGATTGATAATAAGATAAAATCATGATACTTTTTGTTTAGGCATGAAATTAATTTTATCGTATGCTATGCAATTATACTGATATCCGGGTTATTGTAAGCAACCATGACAGGTGTAAAAGGAAACAAAATGACCGCTGCAAATGATGAGCAGTGCAGAAATTTACTGATTTCGTTGCGCAAAATTATCCAGGCCATTGACCAGCATTCCATTGTCCTGAAAAAAAAATTCGGCCTCACCGGCCCCCAGCTGGTCACGCTCCAGGCTGTCTCCTATTATGCCCCCATATCGGTTACCCAGGTATCCAAAATTGTCAGCCTGAGCCAGGCATCGGTAACAGATATCACCCAGCGCCTTGAGAAAAAGGGATACCTTTCACGGACCAGAAGCTGCAATGACAAGCGCAAAACCGATATTGTGCTCACCCGGGAAGGTTCAGCCATGTTGGATGCGGTGCCGCCTCTTCTCCAGGAACGGTTCACGCAGCGATATGCAAAACTGGAAAGATGGGAGCAGCTGATGATTGAAAGTGCATTTGAACGGGTGGTGTCCATGATGTCGGCACAGGATTTCAATGCTGCGCCCATCATGATCACCGGAGAGGAAAAATAAACAGCCTGCCTGCCGTTTTCCGGCAGACAGGCTGCATAAATCCCAAAAATGCGGTAGCATTACGCCCCAGTTCCTGTCAAAAATACTGGAAAATCAAGGGCATCTGGTTTACGGGCGTACCGCCTTAGACTTTCATTTTCTGATAATCATCATGAATCCCCAGATACAGGCTGAT
>JAWOEP010000243.1:0-4950 GCA_046482705.1 Desulfotignum sp. | reverse complement strand
ACACGCTCATGTGCTTGATCTGGTCATGCGCGAGGTGGACCGTATTTTCTACTCCCTTGTCATGAAAGAGCAAGATGAGTTCCAGGCGGTGAGCAATACGTTCAACTGTCCCATTGTCAGCAGTTATGCCGAAGTGGTTGACAGCAGCCTGGATCTTTTCGCCAGAAAAGGTATCCCTCTGGACAAACCGGTGATCACCTTCAAAGACGCCGGCTTGTTGACAAAAGCATGTGTGGCATATTTACGGCCTCTGGGTATTTCCGGGTCCAGGATCAAGGCTGCGGTGAAAAAAGGGCTTGCAGCCCAGCAGGCTTATAAGAAAGCGGTGCGAAAAGAAGGGGCCCGGGTTGTCAGCCGGGCTGTCCGGGATCAGCGCCTCCTGGTGGTGCTGATGGGCCGTCCCTATCACATTGATCCTTTGATCAGCCAGAAGATACCCCGGATTCTGACGGATTTTGGCGTGGATTTTATTACCGAGGATGCCGTGCCCGAGATTTGTGAAAAAGCCTTTGAAAACCTGCAGGTTTTAACCCAGTGGTCTGCTTCCAACCGGCTGCACCACGCTGCATACTGGGTGACCCGACAGCCGGATAATATCCAGATGATGCAGCTCAATTCATTCGGGTGCGGGCCTGATGCCGTGGCAACGGAAGAAAACCGGCAGATTCTGGAAGCAGGGGCGAAAAACTTTACTCTGGTCAAGGTGGATGATATTTCCAGTACCGGATCGGTGCGGCTTCGGATCCGCTCCATGGTGGAATCCCTCAGGCGGCGCAGCAATAAAAATACCCCCGAACCTGTGAAGCGTAAAACCACCCCTGTGTTTGAAAAAAAAGACCGGGTCAGAAAGATCATTGCCCCGTTTTTTGGTGAAGATTATTCCGGATATGTTGCAGCAGCCTTTCACACGGCGGGGTATCAGGTTGATATCCTGCCCCCGCCGGACAATCTCTCTGTGGAAACCGGCCTGCGCTATGTCGGCAATGATATCTGTTATCCTGCAGTCCTGGTGACCGGAGATATTATAAAGGCATTGAAATCCGGGAAATATAACCCGGAGCAGATTACGGTGGGCATCACCCAGACCGGGGGCCGGTGCCGGGCCTCCAATTACCTGTCTTTGATCAGAAAAGCCATGGTGGCGGCGGGATATGACCAGATACCTGTGATTTCCGTAACCAGGGCCGCAGGATTGCACCATCAGCCCGGCTTTGTCATCAACTGGCTGAAAATGATGAAACTGCTGTTTGTCACCACCATGTATGCGGACTGCATTGCCAGAATGTATTATGCCACCGCTGTCAGAGAAGTTAACAAGGGAACCTGCAAAAAACTGCGGGAACAATATATCGCAGCAGCACAGCCCTGTATTCTGGCCAAAGACTATGAGGGGCTTTTTTCACTGCTGGACACAGCGGTATCGGATTTCAATCAGGTGGATGTCCATGACCGGGTGCTTGGAAAAATCGGTATTGTGGGCGAAATATATATCAAAAGCAATGGGTTCGGGAACCGGTTTTTGTCGGATTTTCTCATGGAAAACCAGGTGGAGCCGGTCATGCTGCCGATTTTGGATTATTTTATCCAGGATTTCGTCAATTACAGGGAAAACATCCGCGCCCATATCCGGCATTGGAAAATCAGAGATATTATGGGCCGGTTCATTGAAACATTTTTAAACACCTATCATAAAAAAATGGATCAGCAAATGGAACGGTTCCGGTTTTATTCCCCGTTTCATGATATTCGCACAGTGGCTGGTAACGCCGCCCGGATCCTGTCCCTGGTAAACCAGTTCGGCGAAGGCTGGCTTATTCCCGGTGAAATCGCCTGCCTGGCAGAAGACGGGGTCACCCATGTCATCAGTGTGCAGCCGTTCGGGTGCATTGCCAACCATATTGTTTCCAAAGGGGTGGAAAAGCGCATCAAAACCCTTTATCCGGACATGAACCTGTTATACCTGGATTATGATGCCGGCACCTCTGATGTCAATATCAGAAACCGGCTGCACTTCATGGTGGAGGCGGTGAAAGCGTCTCTTTGAAAAAACTGCCATATCATAAAAACTATTCATACAATCCTTCAATACGAATCTTTGCAGGTTCCCGGGCGGTTCTTCTGGTTTCCGAGAACTTGACCCCGTACATATCCTTTTCCATGATGAGCGCAGCCTGAATGCCTTTGATCACAGTACCCTGCTGGATTCGGTTTTTCACCTTGACCGTGGCGGTCCCCATGGTCGGCCACTGTAAATCCCTGCGCAGCAGGAAAGCGTCCCGCCGGGAGATGAGCGATTGGAGCTGCTTTTTTGTTTTCCGGATCTTTGGTGCCAGTGCCTGGATCTCTTTGCCTATGGCTTTTTTACGGGCTTCATATGCAAGATTATGGCGGCGGCTGGCATTTACGGCTGCCCGGTACATGCCGTATTTGATCTGGCGGATCTCTTCGATTTTTTCAAGCTGCTGTGCCGTACCCAATGGCTGCATTTGTGTATACACGGCCTCCAGAAAATCCCGGGCATGGGCCAGGGCATTTTCAGGCACGGCCGGAAGGTCTGGAAAGGATTTTGCCTTGTGAAGAACCGCCTTGGTCTTTGCCCGCAGAGAATGGATGTGCCCCAGTTGGGGGCAGTTCAGCAGCGCCTGGAGAAAACCCAGAATGTCATGTTCAGCCAGATAGGTGTCCCGGGCTGCAATTTTGGCAGCAAACCGCTGGTCAAGATCTTCCAGGGCATTTTTTTGCTCCAGATCTTCCAGGGCTGCTTTACAGTTTTGGATGGGCTCATCAAAAGGGGTTTCCATAGGTTCTGCCTGTGTGTTTATCTGGAGAATACAGGGACCGGAGCTGTCTGAAATAACATTTTTTACCACAATATCCTGAAAAGCCGTGACCTGCGATGATACCAGGTCAGCACCAGGGGCTGTAAGCCCTTTGCCGGTGATGATAACAGAAAAAACAATTTTTTTATTGGCAAAAATGTCACCGTCGGCCGTCAGCCTGGCCGGCTTTTTCTGAAGGTCTTTTTCCCGGCCGATGGTACCGTTGACATGGATGTTTCCGGCTGCATAGACATGGCCGAATACATCTCCTGTAATCTCCAGCTCCCGGCACCGTATCCGCCCGTTTTCATAAATGGTGCCCTCAACCTTGAGAATGGTATCCTGGTACTGGTCGGAAAGATCGGTATCAATCCGGCCGGTGTGGCTGCGGAAAGGGATGGTCCGGGTTCCCGGCTGAACGAAAAGGGTTCTGTCTTTATAAAGGATGGCCTCGCCGTCAATCTCAGCGACAAGGGTGCTGTTTTTTTTTGCCACCCCCTGGCCGCAATTAAGAGGTAGCCGGCTGGCTGGCGGGGGTGCAATGGTAAACCCGCATACATCTTTTCCCGGCGTGCCGTCTTCCGGCGGGAAAATTCTGGCCAGCACATCACCTTTACGCACCAAGGCTTTGGGTGTATCCGGGCTGTCTTTGGCTGAGGGGGTGGTATCAAAAAAATATTGCACAGCCTCATCTTTGCCTTTTTCCGGGGGGATACCTCTGGCAATACATATCTGGCTGCCTTCAGGTGCCCGTGTCAGAAAAGACTGCATCTTTTTTTCTTCAATAAACCCGAAAGCGATGCCGATGGCGTTCAGCCACCTGATAAAATCAGGAAGATTTACATCTTCGTGCAGGGTTTGTATTTTCTGGACATGGGCCTCCAGTTTGTTTTTGGAAAAATGGTATCTGAATGACCTGGACAGCCGCTTGTTTATGCTGGATTCAGAAAAATATCGGGAAAGGGCGGTTTCCAGGGCCAGCCGTTTTTTTTCCATCTCTTTCTGGATTTTCAGGATATGTGTCAGATCATCCCCGGAAATGTGATACAGCTTTTTGAGAATTTCCCCCAGATACCGCCGGGGACTGCCGGCAGCCACCTCCTGTTCCTGGACTTTGAGTGCTGTGTTAAGCTGATCAATGGTTATCATGCCTTTTTTAACGGCAATGGCACCGAACCGCATGTTCAGGGAAATCTTTTCAATTTCTGTGACAGCGATATCATTCATGGCTTCTGCCAGGTATTCATCTGCAATTCGGTCCTGGGTGAGAAGAATAGCGGTTTTATCAGCCCGTGATATTTGCTTGTTTTCCAGTAGAATATCACCGATGAGTTTGCTCTGTCTGGTTTTTTTGAAAAGATCGTTCTGAAGGTCCAGTGCCTGTCTGACGTTTTCCGGCCGGACAAACCGGTTGGCCACCCCCAGTTCACCAAACCGTTTGTCCAGCATTTTCATTTTCAGATGGTCTTTGACAGCCAGAAGAAACTGGATATCATCCCTGGAAAGGCTTCTGGTTTCCTGAAGCAGATCAATTTCGGTGTATTCAGGCTGTTTTTCCCGGCGTTTATGCAAATGCGCCATCAATTTTTCTTCCTGTTCCATAGTGAGCAGGCGGCATTTGCGGGCCAGAAAAACAAGGCCGTTTCTTTTCTCTTCTGTCATGATGTCCACAAGTACCTGATTTTCCCGAAACTGTCAATCAATGGGGTTTCAATATATCAAGAGGAAAGCACCCGGCCTCCGTCAAATGGTACCAGACCCAGTTTGTTTGTTCGCAATGCAGGAAACAATGGATGATACGCTTTATCCGAGCTGCATCATGGGGATTTTGCAGGATGCAGGTACAAACAGATCTGCAACAGCCTGCCCCAGCCATTCCGGATGGGGCAGTATGTCCATGAGCTGTGCGATGGTGGGGGCAATGTCCAGACTCGATATCGGCCCGGCCAGGCAGTGCCCTTTTCTGACAGGTTTGCCATATGCAATAAAAGGAATGGTGAGCACATCAGGATGGCCGGTGTTATGGTGCTGCCCACTGCCCCCATGGTCGCTGAGCACCACCAGGTTGAAACAGACCCCATTTTATATCAACTGTTAGTTAAATATCTTAATTTCAATATTTTCCAGCTCC
>JAWOEP010000402.1:0-10003 GCA_046482705.1 Desulfotignum sp. | reverse complement strand
TGCGACAATGCCCACTGCTCGTCTGTGTGCTGCATGTACGCCATCAAGCAGGCCATCATTGCCAAGGAACATGATCCCTCCCTGGCATGTACCATCTTCTACATGGACATGCGCACCCACGGCAAGGGGTTTGAGGCCTGCTTCAACGAGGCAAGGGACAAGCACGGCATCCGGTTTGTCCGGTGCCGGGTCCATTCCGTGTACCAGGCCCCGGACAAACCCTGCCCCACCCTGGAGTATTTCGACGACGAGGCCGGCGCAGCGGCCCAGACCGATGCAGACCTGGTAGTGCTGTCCGTGGGCATGCAGATCGATGCAGAAACCCGGGCCTTTGCCGAAAAAATCGGCATCGATCTCACCGCGTCCGGTTTCTGCAGCACCCAGTCCTTTTCCCCCACCACCACCTCCCGGGACGGCATCTATGTGTGCGGTGCATTCCAGGGCCCAAAGGACATTCCCCAGTCCGTCATCGAGGCGGGATCTGCAGCCCTGTGTGCCGGTACGGCGGTTTCCAAAAGCCGGGGCACATTGGTAAAAACCGTGGAAAAAGTTCCCGAGCGGGACGTGACCGGCGAGGTGCCGCGCATCGGCGTGTTTGTCTGTCACTGCGGCATCAACATCAGCGGTGTGGTGGATGTGGGGGCGGTGAGAGATTTTGCCGCTGCCCTGCCGTTTGTGGCATTTGCCGATGACAACCTGTACTCCTGTTCCCAGGATGCCCAGGAGATCATCACCGGCATTATCCGGGACAAAGGGCTGAACCGGGTGGTGGTGGCCGCATGCAGTCCCAGAACCCATGAACCCCTGTTCCAGGAGACCCTGGCCCAGGCCGGATTGAACAAGTACCTGTTTGAAATGGTGAATATCCGGAACCACAATTCCTGGGTCCACAAGGATGACCCGGAGGCGGCCACAAAAAAGGCCATGGAAAGTGTGGCCATGGCCGTGGCCAAGGTGGCCCTGTTCTCCCCGCTCAAAGAAGAAAGCCTGTCCGTGGACAAGGGGCTGCTGGTGGTGGGGGGCGGGATCTCCGGCATGAGTGCGGCCCTGTCCATGGCAGACCAGGGATTTGACGTCACCCTGGTGGAAAAACAACATTGTCTGGGGGGCCAGGCCACCCGGATTTTACAAACCGCCACGGGTGTGGATGTGCAGACCGGTCTGGAAGCGCTGCAAAGACGGGTGCTGGACCATGACCGGATCCGGACACATCTGGAAAGTACCCTGGCCGGGGTGAACGGATTTGTGGGCAATTTTGAGACACAGATCACTGGTCCAACAGGGGAGATCACTGTCCATCACGGGGCCGTAGTGATTGCCACGGGCGCAAAAGAATTTCAGCCGGATGAATATCTGTACAATAAATCCCCCCGGGTGATCACCGGACTTTCCCTGGATGAAAAAATCATACAGAACGATGACCTGGTGACCACGGCCAAAACCGCCGTGTTCATCCAGTGCGTGGGGTCCAGGGAGCCGGACCGGCCCTATTGTTCACGGATCTGCTGCACCCATTCCATTGCATCGGCCCTGCACCTAAAAGAGATGAACCCCCAGATGGATGTATATATCCTGTACCGGGATATCCGCACCTACGGTGAAAAAGAGCGGCTCTATCAGCAGGCCCGGGAAAAAGGGGTGGTGTTCATCCGCTACAGTGTAAACTACAAACCGGATGTGACCCGGGAAAAAGACGGGGTGACCGTGACGGTAACGGACCATGTGCTCCGGCAGCCGGTCCGGATTCCCGCGGATCTGGTGGTGCTGGCATCGGCAGTGGTGTCCCGGAAAGAGGATGCCCTGGCTCAACTGTTCAAGGTGCCCATGGACAGCGACGGGTTTTTTGCCGAAGCCCATGTCAAGCTGGCCCCTTCCAACTTTGCCGTGGACGGGGTGTTTTTGTGCGGCCTGGCCCATTACCCCAAACCCATTGATGAATCCATTGCCCAGGCCCAGGCCGCCGCCGCCGGGGTCAGCCGCCTGTTTGCCAAGTATGAAATCAAGACACTGGGCAATACCGCACAGGTAAATACAGCCGTTTGCAGCGGCTGCGGGGTCTGTGTGGCCGTGTGTCCCTACAACGCCCCTGAGATGATCGCAGATGGGCGGGATGCGGGCAAAGCACGGGTCAACCCGGTCCTGTGCAAGGGGTGCGGGCTGTGCACTGCCTCCTGCCGGTCCGGTGCCGTGGAATTGATGGGATACAAAGAACAACAGATCATGGCCATGATTGACCATGCCTTTTAAACGGAGTGTAAATATATGACTGAATTCGAACCCAGAATCATCACCTTTCTGTGCAACTGGTGCAGCTACGGGGCAGCGGACCTGGCCGGTGTGAGCCGGTTTCAGTACCCGCCCAACATGAGAATCATCCGGATCCCCTGTTCGGGCCGGGTATCCATTAAAATGGTACTCCATGCCATCCGCAGCGGTGCGGACGGCGTCTGGATTTCCGGGTGCCATCCCGGTGACTGCCATTACATTGAAGGCAACTTTTATGCCCGGCGCAAATTTGTTCTGCTCAAAGAGCTGCTGGAATATATCGGGCTGGAACCCGGCCGCCTGCAGTTTTCCTGGATCTCCTCGGCCGAGGGGGTCAAGTTTGCCGAGGTGGCCCAACAGGTGATTGCCGATATCCGGGCCCTGGGGCCGGCCGGAAAACTGGTCAAGCAGCTGCCGGAGGTGGCCTGATGAAGGAGATGGAAACCCGGATCCGGCAGATGGCCAAAGACCTGCTGTCCAGTCAGACAGTGGATCAGGTGGTGGGGTTCTGCCAGGGAAGCCTGGCTGCCGTCACCCAGTCTTTTTTGGCCCGTAACCCAAAAGAGGCGGACCAGCTGGTGTTCAACTGCAACTGCCGCATGAACCTGGCCACATTCGTACCGGGCCTCAAAGGCCGGACCGGAATCGTGGCCAAGGGATGCGACAGCCGGAACCTGGTCATTCAGATGACTGAAAACCGGGTGAAACGGGAAGACCTGTATATCATCGGGGTGCCCTGTGCCGGCATGGCGGATAAAAACAAACTCCAGGCCGCTGCCGGGGGCCGGGATCTGATCCGCGTGACCGACCAGGGGGAACAGATCGAAGTGGAAACCACGCAAGGAACCACCCATACCCTGTCCCGGCAGGACCTGCTCCAGGACAACTGCGTCACCTGCATCCGGCACAATCCGGTGATCTATGACGCGCTGGCAGGTCCCGAGCTGTCGGAACCGGATCTGCCGGACCGGTTCGCAGATGTGGCGGCGGTCCAGAAGATGGATCCCGGAGAAAAACAGGCGTATTTCCAGCACCTGCTCAAAGACTGCATCCGCTGTTATGCCTGCCGGGACGTCTGTCCCCTGTGTTACTGCCCCACCTGTTTTGTGGATGAATCCGCACCCCAGTGGGTGGGAAAGTCCCTGGATCCCGTGGATGTGACAACCTATCACCTGGTCCGGACGTTCCACGATGCCGGCCGGTGTACGGACTGCGGGGCATGCGAGGCAGCCTGTCCCATGAACATCAGGGTCCGGTCCTTTACCCGGAAAACCATCATGGACTGTGTGCATCATTTCGGGGAGGTAGCCGGGTTGAATCCGGATCAGCGGCCGGTTCTGGACAGGTTCCAGGTCAATGACCCCAATGATTTTTTCCGGTAACAGGCCGAAGTTTCCACAAGTAACAGATTATTTTTTTGCATGAAGGATTTTCTTGTATGATCATCATTAATAAAACAGATCTGGCCGGTGCCATGACCCGGGCCCAGGAGACATATCTGCTCAGCGGGCCGGTGGAAACCTTCCACGGTCACACTTTCAGGCACTTGGAACCCGGTCAGGTGCCGGACCTGGAAAGTTGCCATACGTTGCTGTCACCCAAGGCGGTGGTGTTTCCCCCGTCCGATCTTTTGCTGAAATTTTCCGGGGATGACTGGACTTCACCGGATTTGGCAGCACTGCCGAAGCAGGCCGCCGTAGGGATCCGGCCCTATGATGCCAAAGCCCTGCACCTGCTGAAATACAATTTCGACACCCCGGAATACAAAGACCCGTTTTTTGTGTCCCGGTTCGAGAAACTCACCCTGGTGGGGCTGGCGGAAAATCACCCGGACCCGGCCAATTTCAGCGTCAGCTGCGGTACCGGCCCCTTTGATGAGACCTGCCTGGATATGCTGCTGGTGGACCTTGGAGATGCACTGGCGGGCAAAATTCTGACAGACAAGGGTGAGGCCTTTGCCCGGGCCGCCGGGCTGGTCCCCATACCGGCGGAGAAAAAAGCGGCCGTTGCCTCAACCATTGCCGAAGTGAAAACCCGGGCAGAGGATGCCGTGACCCAGTCCGGTTCCTTTGGTTCCCTGGACGGCATTTCCACCCTGGATCTGTATGAACAGATCGATTGGGAAGCCCTGGCATTCGGCTGTATCAACTGCAACACCTGCACCTTTGTGTGTCCCACCTGCTGGTGTTTTGACATCCAGGACGAGGCCCGGGGCCAAAAAGGGGTCCGCCGCAAACTGTGGGATTCGTGCATGTCTGCGTTGTATTCGGCCCATGCATCCGGCCATAACCCCCGCCAGCAAGGGTGGCAGCGGTTCAGAAACCGGTTTATGCACAAACTCAAGTATTTTGGCGACAAATACGGGGCCGGTCCCATGTGCGTGGGCTGCGGCCGGTGCATCCGGTCCTGTCCCGCCGGCATCGACATCCGAATCATTCATCAGGCCTTGAGCCGTCTGGAGGCGGTGACATGAACAACCCGTATGACCCGTATCCGGTAACCATCAAAGAGATCAAAACCGAAACCGCGGACAGGTCCCTGAAAACCTTTACGTTTGCATTCATCCGCAAAGCGGATGAGGCTGCGTTTTCCTACCGGTCCGGCCAGTTTGCCATGCTTTCGGTTCCCCGGGTGGGGGAAATTCCCATCGGCATCGCTTCCTCCCCGTCGGAAAAAGGGATTGTCAAGTTCACCGTATTCAAAACCGGCAAAGTGACCACGTTTTTACATCACATGAAACAAGGGGATGTCATGGGTATCCGGGGGCCCATGGGAAACGGGTTTCCCCTGGAGCAGATGACAAAGAAAAATTTGCTGATCATCGGGGGCGGGTTCGCCTTTACCACCCTGCGGTCGACTATCATCACCCTGATGCAGCATGGTGTCCGGGATCATTACGGCACCATTGATGTGGTATACGGTGCCAGAAATCCCGGCATGCTGCTGTATCAGGACGAATTGGACCAGTGGTGCAGACAGCCGGGGATCAACATGCATATCACGGTGGACGGGACCGATGATCCGGACTGGCCCCATCACACCGGATTTGTCCCTGCGGTGGCAGGCGAATGTGCCCCGGAAAGTACCGGCAATGCCATGGCCATCGTATGCGGTCCCCCGGTGATGATCAAATTCACCCGGCCGGTTCTGGCGGACCTGGGATACGGGGACGAAAATATTCTCATGAGCCTGGAAAACCGGATGAAATGCGGCATCGGCATGTGCGGCAGGTGCAACATCGGACAGGAACTGGTCTGCAAAGACGGTCCGGTATTTACCCTGGCGTATCTGAACAAAACCCCCGGGGAGTTTTAACCCATCTGCCGGACAAAAGTCCGGCAGCAATTGTAAGAACACCCATGACAGGACACAAAACAAATAATGAAAGTATGAGCAATCAGGCATTCGCTTAAAACTGAACACTGAACACTTTTATATCAACCAAAAAGGAGAGACACATGATCACTGTGACCAAGGCTGCCCAGGAAGAGGTGGCCAAATATTTTAACGGCAAGGAAAAAGCACCTGTCCGGATATTTTTAACCTCCGGCTGCGGGGGAGCTCAACTTTCCATGGCTCTGGATACAATAAATGAAGCAGATACGGTTTTTAACTATGATGATGTTGATTATATCATGGAAAACGAACTGCTCAAACAGGCTCAGCCCGTGACGGTGGATTATACGGGCATGGGGTTCAACATTTCATCCAGCCTGGAACTGGGAGGCGGGGGATGCAGCTCCTGCGGCACCGGGGGCGGCTGCGGCGGATCATAACAGGAGGACCTGCATGCTCAAAACACTGCACATCCATCCCAGAGTGGAAAAAAACCTGGAACAGATGAAAGCGTTGGACAATGCGCCGAAAATCGCGGCAGAACGGGCCGAGGCCATCATCGATGCCCTGAAAAACGGCACCATCATGGCCCGGGCCGGCCGTCTGTCCAAAACCAAAGATGCCCGGATCAGAAGGCTTTTCAAGTATGACCTGGGAAAAGGGTTCCGCCTGATCACCCTCAAGGACAAAACGGCATTGTACATTCTTTTTGTGGGGTCCCATGACCGGTGTGACACCTGGCTGGACACAAACAGCAAGGGAAAACCACACCAGGCAGAGGTGTCGATGACCTGTTATGAGGTCAAAAAAAAGAGACAGAAACACACCAATAATGCAATTGAATCCCCTGCTGATCCGGAGGATGATCTGTGTGACCGGACGCCGCCAGTTTCTCAGAAGGATCTGAGGGAGGTTTTCTGCGGACTGGTGAAAAACCTACAGGCTCAGTAGACCAGGCATCGCGCTTAAGGCCTGGGAAAAATGACAATCCGCTGTCAAAAGCATTCATTCGTGACACCCTGCAACCGTGTTTGCGGGTTCGGCAGTGGCTGAACCCATTCTTGAAAAGATTGAACGGACCGGTTCCGGAAAGATGATCTCGAAGTCCTGGGACCGGATCAAACGACTGTCCTTGTTTTGATCATCCAATTGCTTTTTCAAGGGTTGAAAGAAATTGCGGCAGATGGAAGTCGAATTTCTTTGCCACATCCCTGATCGTCATGAACAGAGAGGTACAGCAGATACATTCGCCGGCCTGATCATCAAAGGATTTGAACACGGCAATCGTGTCCGGATGGGTGGATACGATATCCAAAATGGTCATATCCGGATGGATGTTCATGTCAGATTTTTGGGTCATGATATTCCCTTTACTGCAAAAAATGTCTTATATCATCTCGATAAACGCCTGAATCCGGACCCGGAGCTGTTCGGTGTCTGATTCGGAATAATCTGTTTCGATGTGCAGGAACGGCAGGTTGAAGTCCTCCTGAACCATGCGGGAGATATGAACCGATTCGATATTGTAGGTGTGGCAGGTCTGCCAGGTCAGGTCCACCACGCCGTCAACGGAAAACGCCGGGATCATTTCCATAGCTGCTTTTGATCAGCGGACACAAGTTTCTGGGCATTACCTCTTCAGCCGCATCAATAGGGTCCTGGCGGGTGCCGCACAAAGGCAACGGAATGGCATCCGCTGCCACGGCCAGTTCAGTGGGGCCGTACAGGCAGTAAAATCCGATGACATGGTTGCCTTTTTCCTTGTGGGCTTCGATTTCCATCAGGTTTTGTTCCGTGATCTGCTGAATTTTTTTGAACAGGGCCTGTTTCATTCTTAGTATTCCTTGGGATGTTCGGCAGGTGAAAGGTCTTGAACAGCAATAGCGGCAATATCGTCGTGGGTCTTGAACCTGGGAAATCGGCGGCATTCCGGATCGGTTCTTTCAATCTGCCGGATCCGGTGTTTCAGGCCTGCCAGGCCCAGGTCCCGGTACAGGGTGACCAGGGGCGTGAAATTTTTCTTTTTTGCCGGTTTTTCGGATGGGAGAGACAGGCCGTCTGTGAACAGCAGCACGGTTTTAACCTGATCGAGGGATTCACTGCCGTGGTGGAGAAAATCCATGGCCCGGGGTTCGCCGTTCAACACCCCATAGGTCAGGTTCATCTCAGCCCGTTTTTTTCGGATCTGTTGGGAAATCCTTACGTCCGTGCCGGATGGTGCATTTTCCCCCCGGGCCGGCCACAGGCACAGGGTGTCGTAATCATGATCTTCCCGGTCCACCAGCACTTCGTGGGTGTTGTCGTGATAAATCAGAATGATCTGGGCATCGCCGGTCTGGACCCATTCCAGGGTATGGTTGTCCTGAATCCGGACCACAGCCGCGCTGGTACTCCACAGGTTTTCTTTCCGGGTAAGATCCACGCCATGGCGGACCATATGTTGGTGAATGGATTGGTTTGCCGTGTGTGCCAGTGCTTTTAAGGGAAAATGGTTGGTGGCAAAAACAGACCGGGCCGCGGAGGACGCGATAAATCCCCCGGTTTTTTCTTTTTCAAACACGGTTTTGTTCAGGCTGGTGGCCCCGTCAAACACACCGAAGATGTTGCCCTGAGCCACCAGGGTGTCTTCATTCAAACGGGCTGATCCTTTTTCAAGGATGGTTTCAATTTTCATGGAACGTCTACTATTCAATGGTTTCTGAATTTGCATGAGTTTTAAAATAGCCAGTGGGAGCATGTTTGTCCAATTCGTAATTTAGATGAAATATCGGGTTTCCTATTGAAAGGATCAATACCCGACCATAAAATGGAAAATAGGGGCGCATGTATCGAAAAAACCGATGACCAGGTTAAAATTGATTCAGATAATCAATTTTACAGATAGAATTTTCAAATGTATAACCCCGTCAACAGCATTCAAACAAATTTGAAGAGGAGATACCATGACGACTGATTATACATCCATGTGGCAGGAACTGGGGCTTGACCTGGCAGGCCATGATGCCCTGCTCAATGTCCTGGGAACGGCTTACACCGATATTTATCTGTCCCAGAAGAACCGGCCCGAGGGCATGGGTTATTTTGATTTTGTGATGAGCGAGGTCCATGGACTGCGTATCAGGGAACTGATGGACGAAAAAGCCGCCGGCAGAAAAATCATCGGCTCCTATTGCGTGTTTGTGCCCGAAGAGATCGCCCTGGCCGCTGAAAAAGACCTGCTGATTTCCAGCATGTGTACGGTGTTTGCCGAATCGGAAGTGACCTCCCTGATCGCCAAGGATGGACGGCGACCCGGACGCGGCCTGTGCGCCGCTTCTCGACGAGGTGATCCGGCCGCTTTACGCCGCGCATGAGGCGCTGAAGACGGCGCGCCACACCCGTCAGCCGCTCGATCTGGACCTGCCCGAGCGCAAGGTCGTGCTGAGCGATGCGGGCAAGGTGCTGTCGGTGAATTTCGCCGACCGGCTGGAGGCGCACAAGCTGATCGAGGAATGCATGGTGCTGGCCAATGTGGCCGCCGCCGAGACGCTGCAGGCGCGCAAATCGCCGCTTCTCTTCCGCGTCCACGAGGAACCCAGCATGGAAAAGCTGGACAGCCTGCGCGAGGTGGCCGAGGCGGCGGGGCTGGTGCTGGCCAAGGGGCAGGTCCTGCGCACCGCACATCTCAACGCGCTGCTGGCGGCGGCACAGGATACCGATCATGCCGAGGTGATCAACATGTCCACGCTGCGCGCCATGACACAGGCCTATTACGCGCCGCAGAATTTCGGGCATTTCGGCCTGTCATTGAAGGCCTACGCGCATTTCACCTCGCCGATCCGGCGCTATGCCGATCTGATCGTGCACCGCGCGCTGATCTCGGCGCATGGCTGGGGCGAGGACGGGCTGAGCCCCGCGGAGGTGGAAAACCTTGATGCCACCGCACAGCACATCTCCGAGACAGAGCGCCGCTCCATGGTGGCCGAGCGTGACACAAATGACCGCTACCTCGCCGCCTTCCTGTCCGAACGCGTCGGCGAGACCTTCACCGGCAAGATCAGCGGCGTGGCCAAGTTCGGCGTGTTCGTCCGGCTTGATGACACGGGCGCGGACGGGCTTGTGCCGGTGCGCTCGCTCGGGCGCGAGTATTTTCATTTCGACCGCGAGGCCGGGACCCTGATGGGGGCCGATACCGGGCTGACCATCGGGCTGGGACAGCGGGTGACCGTGAAGCTTTCCGAAGCCATACCCGTCTCGGGCGGGATCGCGCTGGAGCTGGTGAGCCTGGAAGGCGAGACCTTGCCCAAGGGCGGCGGGGACGCGCGGCGCGGCAAGCCGCCGCAGCGCAAGGCCGCACAGGCCAAGCGCAAGGCGGCCAAGGCCAAGCGCAAGGTGGCGCGCAAACGCGGCTAGGCCCGGGGCC
>JAWOEP010000086.1:0-6320 GCA_046482705.1 Desulfotignum sp. | reverse complement strand
GCCAGGGAAAAAGGTCTTTTTTAAAAACCGCGTTCTTTTCTGACATGGTCATAGGCTTCCTGGATTTCCCTGAATTTGTCATTGGCAAATTTGGCAAATTCTTCAGGAAGGTCTTTGGCTTGAATTTTATCCGGGTGGTATTCCGTGACCAGGGAGCGGTATTTCTTTTTGATCTCGTCATTGGATGCGGTTTCATCACACTTGAGAATCGCATAATATTTATCGGACTGCCGGATATGTTTTGATTTCAGGCGGTCAAAATCCGTGCCGGAAACATGGAAAATCCGGGCCGCAGAAAGCAGGGTTGCTTCTTCTGCATCTGCCAGCCTGCCGTCTGCCGCTGCCACCCGAAACAAAACATCCATCATCAGGGCAATAATATTGGGCTGGGACCGGAACACGGAATAAAACTGCAGGGCAAAGGCGTCAAAACTTTCATTGGACTGGACCGCCTGCCTGAATATGTTTTTGGCGGTTTCCTGTCCGGTGGCATCCAGCTGAAGATCCTGCTTCATGAATGCTTCCACCACCAGAATTTCCTTTTCGCTCACCTGGCCGTCTGCCTTGCACAGCTTTGCCAGCATGGAAAATGCCGCAGTAAAAAAAACCAGCTGGGCTTCTTCATTGGAAGACAGGGACCCGGTTCTTCCGGGAATGGAGGCAAGGTAGGCATCCTCTTTTTTATCCACAAAGGCATGGCCGAATGCCGCACCTGCCACAGCACCAATGGGCCCGCCCAAAGCAAATCCAATGGTGCCGCCGATCATTTTTCCAAGCCAGCTCATAAGTAAAAATCCTTGTGTCAAATTTTCAAAGGTTATATATAACACAAATGTTCAAGTCGTCAAACAAATAAGCAAAGATGGTATATGATCTTCAAAAACCTTTTGGGCATTCTGATTCTGCTGTTGAACGCCGCCGGACTGGGCTTCCTGATTTATCTGGGCATCCTGGCCGGTATCAACCATTTTTTTCCAAAGGAAGCCGAACCTGAAGACCCTGGGTCATCTTTGGTAAAAAAAGATCCTGAAATCATAAATGATGATATCATACCCGGGGAGGAAGATCTGCTTAAAGACCTGGATTTGTCTGATCTGGATAAACTTGATCTGGATGAATTTGACTAAGCATTACAAAAAGATTTTTCCCATACCTTTTGCTCGGGTACACCCATGTCACGCATTGTTGTGCTGCTTGTGCCAGTTTTTCTTCTTTTTGGCTTTTTCCTTGACCGGTGCACACCGGATTTCAATACTGCCTGTGCCCAGCAGGCTCTCAATTTCCTGAAAAAAGACAGTATCAGGACAGGTGGAAAAGTCGTCATCCAGTTTTATAAGAATTTCAGGCGTGTCCTGGATATGGATTTTCAAACAGGTGGTACAATCGCCGGGATAGCGCTGGATGATTGGCTTGAGCTTTTCCAGGGCATCAGTTCCCACCCGGTCCGCATCAAGCGCTATCAGGATGCCGTTGGTCCATTCTTCCCCGGCCTGGTCCACCGGCACAATTTTTTCTGCCAGCAGCTTGATACCATTGTCTTTTTTCTGAACTTCGGCCTCCAGTATCACTACCTGTTCCTGGGAAAGCAGGGGGTGACATCTGGCATAGATATTGGGAAACACCACAATCTCCACGCTGGCATTGCGGTCTTCAATGGTACAAAAGGCCATCATGTCACCTTTTTTGGTCTTGTGGGCCTTGCGCACCTTTATTATGCCCCCCATGCGGACCATTTTCCCGTCTGCCATCTCCTGGAGGGTGATGGTATTGACATTGGCAAATTTTGCAATGGTCTTCTGGTGTTTATCCATGGGATGGCCGCTGATATAAAATCCCAGAACTTCTTTTTCCATCTCCAGCAGGATATTGTCTTCCCATTCATCCATGTCGGGCATAGCAGGAATACTCGCAGGAACGGCTGACCCCATACCTGAATCAGCAAACAGATCCAGCTGGGAATCAGCCTTTTCTTTTTGAATCCGGTTTCCGTGGTCCAGGGCATCTTCCAGCATGGCCATCATCTGGCTCCGCCTGGCACCGGTGGAATCAAATGCCCCGCATTTGACCAAAGCTTCCATAACCTTTTTATTCACCTTGGACAAAGACACCCGTTCGCAAAAATCATACAGGCTTTCAAAAGGGCCGTGTTTTTCCCTCACCCCGACAATGACATCAATGGCAGCATTTCCCACCCCTTTTACCGCAGCCAGACCGAACCGGATGCAGTCTTTTGACACGGTGAACTGGGCATCGCTCTCATTGACATCCGGGGGCAGCACCTTGATATCATGGGCCCGGCATTCATCCATATACTTGAGAACAGCATCAGAATTGCCCCGTTCACTGGTCATGAGAGCAGCAATGAATTCCAGGGTGAAATTGGCTTTCAGATAGGCGGTCTGATATGCAATCAATGCATAAGCAGCACTGTGGGATTTGTTAAAGCCGTATCCCCCGAATTTCTCCATGAGGTCGAACAGTTCCCGGGCCTTTTTGGGATCATGGTTGTTTTTTGCAGCACCTTCCAGAAAAAGTTTTCTGTGGGCCTCCATCATGGCGGCAATTTTCTTTCCCATGGCCTTGCGCAGCCCGTCCGCATCAGCCATGGAATAATTGGCCAAAACACCTGCGATCTTCATGACCTGTTCCTGGTAGAGGATCACCCCGTAGGTTTCCTTGAGTACCGGTTCCAGCTCGTCAAACAGGTATACTACCTCTTCTCTGCCGTGTTTTCTTTCCACATAGGTGCTTGCCATACCGCTGTCCAGAGGACCCGGGCGGTACAGGGCCACCAAAGCCACGATATCGGAAAAAGTGGCCGGCTTCAGACGCAGAATCAGGTCTTTCATGCCGGAACTTTCCAGCTGGAACACCCCTGTGGTATCGGCTTTCTGGAGCAGGGCAAAGGTATTTTCATCGGCATAATCCAGATTTTCCAGATCCGGCGGCTGCCTGCCCTGTTTTTTAATCAGGTCCATGCAGTTTTTGATAACGGTTAGGTTCCGCAATCCCAGAAAATCAAATTTTACCAGCCCCAGTTTTTCCACATAATTCATGTCAAACTGGGTGATGGTCTCCCCTTCCTTGCCCCGGAACAGCGGCAGGTACTGGTTAAGGGGTTTGTCCGACACCACAACGCCGGCAGCATGGGTGGAGGCATGCCGGGGCAGTCCTTCCAGAAGCAAAGCTGTCTCCAGCATCTGGTTTTTTTCTTCAGATTCGGCACATTTTTCTTTAATGGCCGGTACTTCAGCCAGTGCTTTTGTCAGATTTTTGGCCCCGTCAGGAATCAGCTTGGCAATTTCATCCACTTCAGACAACGGTACTCCCAGGGCCCGTCCCACATCCCGGATCACGGCCTTGGCCTTGAGTTTACCAAAGGTGATAATCTGGCAGACATATTCAGGGCCGCCGTACCGCTCAATGGTGTAATGGTAGACCTGGTCCCGGCCTTCAATGCAGAAATCCACATCAATATCCGGCATGGAAATTCTGGAAGGGTTTAAAAAACGTTCAAAAATCAGACCGTGTTCAATGGGATCCAGGGCGGTAATGTCCATGGCATAGGCCACCATGGAACCGGCAGCCGACCCCCTTCCAGGGCCCACCGGCACCCCTATTTTTCTGGCATGGGCGATAAAATCCGCCACAATGAGAAAATAGCCTGGAAATCCCATATCCAGAATGATCTTGATTTCATAGGCAATACGGTCCCGGTATTCCTGTTCTTTGATGCCGGGATTCTGTTTTTTGATGCGGGCCAGTTTTTTTTCAAATCCGGCCATGGCCTTTTCCCGGAAAATCTGCGCTTCACTGCCTTCATCATCTGCTGCATACTTTGGAAAATGGTATGTTTTATCATCAAATTCCACATTGCACCGGGCCACAACCTTTTTGGTGTTTTCAATGGCCCCGGCAAACCGGCCCAGGCTGTCCTTCATTTCTGCAGGGGATTTGAAATACAGCTGGTCGGAATCAAATTTAAACCGGTTCTGATTGGTTATAGTATCACCGGTCTGGATGCACAGCAGGATATCATGGGCTTTTTTGTCTGCTTTGTTCAGATAGTGGCAGTCATTGGTGGCCACCATGGGAATGGACAGCCGGGCACTGATATCGGCAATGCCCTGGTTGACCTTGTGCTGAATCTGCATGCCGTTTTCCTGGACTTCCAGAAAAAAATTGTCCTCACCCAGAGTTTCCAGATAAAACCGGGCAGCCGCATCAGCACCTGTCATATCATTTTGGATTATGGCCTTGGGAATATCCCCTTTCAGGCAGGCAGACAACCCGATGAGTCCGGAAGCATGGGCAGCCAGCAGTTCTCTGTCAATCCTGGGTTTGTAATAAAACCCCTTGAGCTGGGCAACGGACACCAGTTTACACAGATTGGCATATCCTTCCCGGTTTCTGGCAAGCAGCACCAGGTGGCTCAACCCCTTGTGATCCATCTGGGTTTTGTGGTTGACGGTCCTGGGGGCCACATACACCTCGCACCCCAGTATGGGTTTTATATCCGCCTTTCTGGCTTTTTCATAAAATTCAGCTGCGCCGAACATGGTTCCGTGGTCGGTCATGGACACGGCATCCATACCGTATTCTTTGCATTTGCGCAAAAGCGGGTCCAGGCGGATGGCGCCGTCCAGCAGCGAATATTCTGTATGCAGGTGCAGATGGTAAAACAAACAGGAAGGATCTGTCATGGGCGTCAGCTGCTTTCCACTCTATAGTTGGGGGCTTCCTTGGTGATCACCACATCATGCACATGGCTTTCCTTTAATCCGGCAGCAGTGATTTTTACAAAATGTGCTTTTTCGTGCAGGTCCTCAATGGTGGATGCGCCCAGATAGCCCATGCCTGCCTTGAGACCGCCGATCATCTGGAAAATATTTTCCCTGACTGTGCCCCGGTAAGGGATACGGCCCACAATGCCTTCAGGCACCAATTCTTCCGCCTCTCTGGTGTCTTTCTGGTAATACCGGTCAGAAGAGCCTTTTTTCATGGCTTCCACAGATCCCATCCCCCGGTAGGCCTTGTAGGAACGGCCCTGGTAGATGACGATCTCTCCTGGACTTTCCCGGGTGCCGGCCAGAAGGCTTCCCAGCATCACGGAATGGGCCCCTGCTGCCAGGGCTTTGGCAATGTCACCGGAAAATTTTATACCCCCGTCGGCAATAATGGGAACCCCGGTCTTTCTGGAGATATCTTTGCAGTTCTGCACCGCTGTGAGCTGGGGCACCCCTACCCCCGCCACGATGCGGGTGGTACAGATGGATCCCGGGCCGATACCGATCTTCACGGCATCGGCCCCTGCATCAATAAGGGCTTTTGCCCCGGTCTGTGTTGCCACATTGCCGGCCACCACCTGGGAATCGGGAAAATCGTGCTTGATCTGCTTGACCGCATTGATAACATTTTTGGAATGGCCGTGGGAGGTATCAATAACCAGGGCATCGACACCTGCCCGGATCAGGGCATCCACACGCGTCATCATATCGGATCCCACACCGATGGCCGCACCGGCCCGCAGCCGCCCAAAGGAATCTTTACAGGCATTGGGATATTTTTTGATTTTTTCAATATCTTTTATGGTGATCAGCCCTGTGAGTTTTCCATTGGCATCCACAACCAGCAGCTTTTCAATGCGGTGCTTGTGAAGCAGGATCTTGGATTCCTCCAAAGTGCATTTGTCTGTCACTGTTACCAGGTTTTCACTGGTCATCACATCCCTGGCCGGTTTTTCCAGCTGGGTTTCAAACCGCAGGTCCCGGTTGGTGACAATGCCCACCAGTTTTTCACCCTCAACCACCGGAATGCCGGAAATCCGGTATTTGGCCATGATGTTGAGCACTTCTGAAATGGACACGTCCGGGTGAATGGTCACCGGATCCACAATCATCCCGCTTTCCGATTTTTTGACCCGATCCACCTCAATGACCTGGTCCTCGATGGACAGATTTCTGTGAATAAACCCCAAACCGCCGGCTCTAGCCATGCTGATGGCGGTCAAGGCCTCAGTCACGGTATCCATGGCTGCCGCGACAATGGGAATATTGAGTTCAAGTCCCCGGGTCAACCGGGTTTTGACCGATACTTCATCAGGAAGAATCGCGGAAAAATCAGGTACCAGCAGGACATCGTCAAAAGACAGTCCTTCATCCGGTAATATTTTGGACATAACTTGCCTCCAGAAAGGAAAAAATTTGTTTATTCATACCATTGAGAACAGCCATTACAGGAAAGTGAAAAATCTGCCGCCCGATGTATCTTCCCAACCGGTATATATAAACACAATCTTTTAACAAATTTGGATCTTCAAG
>JAWOEP010000077.1:0-8108 GCA_046482705.1 Desulfotignum sp. | reverse complement strand
GTTACGTGTTGATGGAACAAAAAGTTTAAAAGCACCATTTGAAAAATGGTGCTTTTAAACTTTTTGTTCCATCAACACGTAACTGATCAAAACTTATTCCAGGAATTGAGTTTGGACCCGGGCCAGAACAGCACGGGCAGTATCCCTGCGCACCCCGCCCTGCTTTTCATACAAAGCAGGTTTCTGGGTTTCAATGAACCAGTCACAGAACTCATGCCACACAAACTGGTATACAGCGGAAGCCGCTTCATTGAACCGGTAATTTTCAATGCCTTCTTTAACGGCCAGGGAAGTGGCAGCAGACCGGGACAGAATCCAGCGTTCCCACAAAGACAATTTGTCATCATCAAAGGATGGTTCTCCGGGGGTGATATGCATCAGGGCAAACCGTGCCGCATTCCACAACTTGTTCACAAAATGGCGGTATCCTTCCACCCGGGATTCAGACATTTTCACATCCCGGCCCTGGGCGGCAAAGGCGGCCAGGGTGAACCGGAACGCATCTGCCCCGTAATTCTCAATAACCTGCAAAGGATCGATGACATTGCCCTTGGACTTGCTCATTTTTTTGCCGTGCTCATCTCTTACCAGGGCATGAATATATACATCTTTAAACGGTACTTCTTCTTTAAAATGAATACCAAACATCATCATTCTGGCCACCCAGAAAAACAGAATGTCAAAGCCTGTGACCAGAACAGAGGTGGGGTAAAAGGTCTTGAGGAGCGGGGTCTCTTCAGGCCAGCCCATGGTGGAAAACGGCCACAAAGCACTGGAAAACCAGGTATCCAGCACATCGGTTTCCTGGGCAAGGTTTTTAGAGCCGCACCCCGGACAGGCGGTGGGATCGGTTTCTTCCACAATCACCTGGCTGCAGTCCGGGCATTTCCAGACAGGAATCCTGTGTCCCCACCATATCTGACGCGAAATACACCAGTCTCTTATGTTGTCCATCCATTCGAAATAGGTCTTGGACCAGGTATCCGGAATAATGCGGGTCTCACCGGAGCGCACTGCCCGGGTGGCTTTTTGGGCCAACGGTTTTACCTTCACAAACCATTGTTTGGACACGGAGGGCTCCACCACGGTCCTGCACCGGTAGCAGTTGCCCACACTGTGCTTCAATGGTTCTTTTTTTTCCAGCAGGCCCTGGTCGGCCAGGGCCTTGACCACCTGGCGCCGGCACTCAAACCGTTCCAGGCCCTGGAACTGCCCGGCACCTGAGAGCATGTTGCCGTCTTCGTCAATCACCTTGACCCGCGCCAGTCCGTGCTTTTCTCCCAGGGTAAAATCATTGGGATCATGGGCAGGGGTAACCTTGAGTGCACCGGTGCCGAACCGGGTGTCCACATAATCATCTCTGATAATGGGAATGGTCCGGTCGGTAAGGGGCAGCATCACCTGTGTTTCTGCCAGATCCGCAAACCGCTCATCTGCCGGGTTCACTGCCACGGCCGTATCCCCGAACATGGTTTCCGGCCGGGTGGTGGCCACGGTAAGCCCTTTTTTGTGTCCCTTGAACGGATACCGTATATAATACAGGTAGGAATCATGTTCTTCATATTCCACTTCCAGATCAGCCAGAGCGGTTTTGCACCTGGGGCACCAGTTGATGATATACTGGCCTTCGTAAATCAGCCCTTCCTTGTAGAGCCGGACAAACACTTTGCGCACCGCATCGGAAAGGCCCTCATCCATGGTGAACCGCTCTCTGTCCCAGTCACAGGAGGCCCCCAGCCGCTTGAGCTGGTTGATGATGGCGCCCCCTGATTTTTCCTTCCATTTCCAGACTTCTTCGATAAACGCTTCGCGGCCGAGCTGGTCCCGGGTTTTGCCTCTGGCAGCCAGGTCCCGTTCCACCACATTCTGGGTGGCAATGCCGGCATGGTCGGTTCCGGGCATCCACAGGACATTATATCCCTGAAGCCGCCGGTAGCGGCACATGATATCCTGGATAACATTGTTCAAAGCATGGCCCATATGCAGAACCCCTGTCACATTGGGCGGGGGAATGACAATGGAAAACGGTTTTTTGTCACTGGTTTCTTCGGCCTTGAAAAATCCCTTGTCCAGCCAGTACCGGTACCATTTTTCTTCAATTCCCGACGGCTCATATCCTTTATCCAGAGAATCCGAACCCATAATTAGCTCCTAAATACCCGTATTAATGAAAAAGGGGATCAATATATGAATCCCCAGCAACCTGTTACCACAATTTGTATCCTGTCTCAGGATGTACCGATCTGATCCAGATCCTTTTGCAGGTTTTCCCTGATTTCCTTTATCTCTTTTGAAATAACACGTTCCATCACATCAAAAAGGATGATATCGATCTTTTCGGAAAATTTTTTCTCGATAACACGCTCCAGTGCAGCCTCGATCTGTTGTTGAGAAATGGCGGCATTATCCGGCAGCACCTCTTCAACACCAGGCCCCTCCGTGACAGGGTCAATGTCGGTGAGTTCAATAATGTCATCATCCGGCACTGCATCTTCTGATACAGCATCCATATCATCCACAATATCTGTCAATTCGATAATCTGTTCATCCTGCCCTGTATTGTCGGCCATATTCCCTCACTTTCACTGAAAATAAACCGTACCAATCCTGATGTAAAATCCCTGAAAACCTATCAAAGTGCAAACAAAGTGTCAATACATTAAAAAGCAGCCGGCAGGTCTTCACACGCACCCGCATCCTGCCGGGCTGATCGATACCCGCTCCTTCCACAGATTGGAACCGGATGTTAACAGTTCCATTGTTTTTTTCAAAAAGATTGCGTATGGTTTGAAAAATGCCATAACCAAAAGGAAACCATGATGGAACAAACCCATATCCCCTATGCCAGGCAATGGATTGCAGATGATGATATCCGGCAGGTGGTCCAGACCCTTGCTTCGGATTTTCTTACCACCGGCCCCCGAGTAGCGCGCTTTGAGGCGGCCCTGTGTGATCTTACCGGGGCCGGGCATGCGGTGGTCTGTTCCAGCGGTACAGCAGCCCTGCACCTTGCCTGCATGGCCCTGGGCATTGGCTCCGAAGATACCGGCTTGACCTCACCCAATTCGTTTCTGGCATCAGCCAACTGCATTGAGTTGTGCGGGGGCCGGGCTGATTTTGTGGACATTGATTCTTACACCCTGTGCATGGATCCCGAAGCCCTGGCTGATTACTGCCGCACCCATTCCCCGCCCCGGGTGGTGATTCCGGTGGATTTTGCCGGCACACCGGCAGATCTGCCCGCTATCCAGGCCCTGGGCCGGGAATACGGGTTCCACATAATTGAAGATGCAGCCCATGCCATCGGCTCATCCTATACCCATGACAACAGAACCTATCAATGCGGCAGCTGTGCCCACACAGACCTGGCAATTTTTTCCTTTCACCCGGCCAAGACCATTACCTGCGCAGAAGGCGGGGCAGTCATGACCAATGACAAGGTTCTGGCAGACAGGCTGCGGATGCTGCGCAACCACGGCATGGTCAAATCTCCGGATCTGGCCGGGGATGCGGCAGACACGGACCTGCACGGCCCCTGGTATTATGAAATGCAGGCCTTGAGCGCCAATTTCCGCATCACTGATGTGCAGTGCGCCCTGGGAAGTTCCCAGCTCACACATCTTAACCGGTTTAAAGACCTGCGCAAAAAAATTGTTCACACTTACAACCAGGCATTTAAAGATGATGACCGCCTGATCCTGCCCCCGAAAGCTTTGGCCGAAAATGCCTGCCCCCACCTGTATCCCATCCAGTTTGTGCAGGGCAGCCGGACCAGAAAAAAGATGTTTCTCAAACTTGCAGACCACAAGATTTTCTGCCAGGTGCATTATATTCCCATTCACCTGCAGCCGTATTACACAAAAAAATACGGTTATGCCCAAGGCAAATGCCCTGAAGCGGAAACCTATTATTCACGAACCCTGAGCCTGCCCCTTTTTGCCGCCCTTACCCCGGACCAGGTGGCATACGTCATCAAAACCGTTAAAGATCTTCTGTAAAAAGATGCAAAAATTTTTTATCCCCCAAAAACAGATCACACAGGACCAGGCTGTGCTCCAGGGCCAGGATGCCCGGCATATTGTCCGGGTACTGCGCATGGCCAAAGGAGACATGGTCTGCTTTACCGACGGAAAGGGAACCGATTTTACCGGCCGCATCAGTGATGCTTGTTCCGACCGGGTATGCCTGGAAATTGTGGCGGTACAGGCTTCCAAAAGCGAATCCCCCCTGCCATTTACCGTGTGCACCGGCATGCTCAAGCACCAGAAAATGGATGAAATCATCAAGGGGTTGACCCAGATGGGCATTACCCGATGGATCCCTTTTTACTGCGAGCGCTCCATTCCGTTTCCAGATGCCAGGGCACTGGCCAGGCGCATGGAGCGATGGCAGACCATTGCTGCAGAAACCATCAAACAGTGCAGAAGAAGCAGGCTTGTAAAAATTACATCACCCAAGACCTTTGATGAGGTCCTGGATTTTGCCAAAGATTTTGAACACTGCATCGCATTCTGGGAAAAAAGCACCCGGCCCCTGTCCTTTCTGCATCCCATGGACAATGCCAACCGAACCATCCTGCTGACCGGCCCGGAAGGCGGATTCTCAGATGCTGAAATAAAAAAGGCCACTGCCAGAGGTTTTGTCTCCTATTCTCTGGGACCCCGGATACTGCGGGCTGAAACCGCAGCCCTGTGCGGTGCCGCCCTTATCCAGCACCGGCTGGGGGATATATGAACGCTCTGGACAAAACCTGCATTTTTTGCTTGACATCACCTGACAAAAAACTTATAAAGCCTTCTGTTTGCTGTTCACGCCCAGGTAGCTCAGTCGGTAGAGCAGGGGACTGAAAATCCCCGTGTCAGCAGTTCGATTCTGTTCCTGGGCACCAGTTTTAAAAGGGCTTTTGGTGATATTCACCAAAAGCCCTTTTTCTATGTGTAAGCACTATGTAAGCAGCAGGAAAAAATTCAGCTGTGTAAGCAGAAATGTAAGCAGCTATTCTTTTTAATCAGTCTATCCAGCCGGATCTGCTCAGAAACAAAAAACCCGGCTTCCTTTATCCAGGGTCCGGGTGAATGCTCCTGACATTGCACAGAATTATTTTCACAAGGGGATAACTCCACAGAATTTTAATGTGCAGGGTCACTCAACCCATTTTTGGGGTCAGTATCGACGCGCTGAGTTTTATGCCCGTTACCCTGGAAATAACTCGGCCGATTTTTCGGTCTATGTCCCGTAGACAAGTTTCAGTATTTTGGGGGTTAACAGGCCTGACTAATCGGCTGATCATGTTGAATTTAAGATAGAAAGAATACTCGTTGCTTTTTATGGCTGAATGAATTAAAGAAAATATTATTGATTTTCAGTTAAATTCCATTTTATTGGTTGACAATTGTCAACCAATATTGATATTTAAGCGTAAGAAAGGGTTTAGGAATTAAACCAAAATATGAGATAAATACAGTACGCCAAGCCATAAAAAATGGTAACTATAGGGTTGACCCAAGGGTTTGGGAAGAAATAAAAGAAGACTTTGGATGGGGAGTTTCTCACCTGGAAAGGTATTTTTCAAGGCTAAAACGGAAACATTTTGAAAAACAAATGCCCATGAAAAAAAAAGTTCCTCATGATTACTATGGTGAAATACCGGCTATATATGATGTTTACAAATCAGATGACATCATGGATGAAAAGGTATACACACACTTCTATTTCAATGAAAATATACTTATAATTGATAGTGTACACGAACAAGATTAAGGGTATGAAATTATGCGGTGCGTAAACTGTTTAGGACAATTTGTGATCATTAAGGGGGACTTGAAATTAAAAGACAAAGTCCTTGGTGATCTTGTTGTACCTGATACAACTTGGGAACAATGTGATCGTTGTGGCCACATCTTGTATACCCCTATCACAATGAAGGCTATAGAAAAAGCGGAAGCAGATAGAAAAAAAGACTTACTTTTAAATAGGCCGATTAGAGATTTTATTCCTGCTACAAAAGTCGCAAAAATTCTTGGTTGCAGCAGACAGGCAATTCATAAACACAAAAGGATTAGAAGGGGCTTTATTCATTTTGTGATGCATAATGGATCTTATCAATACCTAAAAGAATCTGTTGAATTATACAATAAAACAGGTGATGGCAGATTGCCACTCGCAAAACCCAAACCACAAATACCTTCAAATATCGTTGATTTTTCAAAGCATCCTGTAACAATACAAAATAGACAAAAAATGGTATATACGGTCGACGCTGGCTCAGACGATCCTCGTAAAACAGACCCATATTTCACAAAATATCAAGAAAAACCCTTTGAGGACTTAATAGAAGGATAAGAGATATGAAGTTGTCCAAAGAACACAGAACAAGAATAGAACAGGAATTTGACTTCGTAATACAAAAAATGGCTGAGAGTGAGAATGCCGACAAAATGATGTTTTATTTTTCTGGTATACCCGGACTGCTCAACAGGATATTAAACTTTGAGTTTTCAGATGAACTTTTATTCACCTATTTTATTGTCGAACGGTCATCCAAAGATATAATCATTCAATTAAGTTCTCTTCGTCAAGGGGACCCTATTCCGAAATTTCATAAAAATTTTGGCCCTAAACTCATAGAACTTACAAAAGAACTAGGGGATAATTTTTTTAATTCAAAAAAGCGAAATGAAATTCTAAAAAAAATGGTCGTACTATCCTATACATGCACTGGAAATGGTTATTATTTAACAGAAAAATCGACGATTGAAATATTTGAAGACACCAATAAACTAAGAGGGATTGATTTGTCCTGATCTTTCTACCATGCTGTGGGGTCTTCTGTCCGAGGGTGGAAAAGCCGTACGCCATTGGAGAACGCGTAAGGACCCCTTCAAAAATATCTGGGAAACTGAGGTCGTTCCAATGCTGGAGCAAAATTTCGAGCTACAACCGTTAACATTCTTTGAACATTTTGCCACAAAATATCCTGATAAGCTTTAGAGTACCAAACTTCGCACATTTCAACGCCGGATGAAAAATGGAAAGCGCTCAACGGGACCGGCAAGGAGGTCATGTTTCTGCAAGAAAAAATTCCCGGACGTATGGGTTTGTCAGACCCTACTGTGCCCAAAATCTCCAGTGCCAGGTGTGATTTTTTTATCAAAATATAAACACGGGGACTATCCCGTGTTTGGTGTGCCCAAATTGTGCCCGTCAATGTCAAAAATTAACAAACAATTCCAAACGAAACCAAAAGTTGGCTCTCGAAAGCCTTTTCAATTAAGGGTTTGAAAAAATGGAAAAATCAAATTTTGTGGAAACGGAACTGAAAATCCCCGTGTCAGCAGTTCGATTCTGTTCCTGGGCACCATATTTGAAAGGGCTTTCAACGATATTCGCTGAAAGCCTTTTTTTGTTTCCTGGTTTTGTCCATTTCCGTTGCAGGATTCTTGTTATACGGTCAGCAGGGTTTCATCTGCCGGCAGCAGGGTTTGCTGTTGACCTAAAGTAAAAACCCACGCCACCAGGGCCAGGTTTTTCCTGTCAAAAATCACTGCCGGCAAAGATAATGGACATTAAAGGGATCATGATCCATTTCAAGGACCTGGATCCTGGTGAACCCGGCTTGTGTGAGCAAAGACACGGCCCGGTCCCTTCCCCACATCATGCCAAGGCCCATGCCCCTGTCAGCGAGCCCCACAGGCATGCAGTGCATAAGACTCACCGTGTAAAGAAAAGGCCCCATGGGATGGTCCAGATTGCCGGCAACATCACTGGCTGCATCAATATCCACCATGGAGAACACGCCCCCTGGTGCCAGCATGTGGCGGACGGCCTTGAGCGCTTCCAGGGGCCGGCTCTGGTCGTGGATGGCATCAAATGCAGTGATATAGTCATATGCCTGAAAAAAATCCGGATCATTTTGAAGCGATACAGCATCTTTTGCCAGGAATGTGATATTTTTCAGGCCCAGTTCTGCAGCCCGGCTTCGGGCGGTTTCAATGGCAGGGGCATCATTGTCGATCCCGGTAAATGAGGAGGCAGGAAAATTTTCTGCCATCAGGTGCAGGGCAATACCCTGGCCGCATCCCAGATCACATACCCGGATGCCCTTTTCC
>JAWOEP010000047.1:0-2976 GCA_046482705.1 Desulfotignum sp. | reverse complement strand
TACCACAAGACCACTATCCAGGATATCGCCTATCACATCGGCATGACCACCGGTGCCATCTTTCACCATTATAATTCCAAATCCGATATCCTGGACGATGTGGTTGCTGAACTGGACCAGAGTTTCAAACAATACACCGATTACCTGGAAAAAGAACATACCGACTACAACACCATGATCCACGGAATCATGGATATCTTCATGGACCGGTTTTACAACCAGCCGGATACCATTATTGCCCTGGCCTCTCTGGCAGCTGAATTCAGCGGTATCCGGGGACCTGTGATCATAAAGGTCCAGGCCGCCTACGACCGGTTTGTGGATGCTTTTGAGGCGGCCCTGGACCGGATCAGCCCGAAACCGGCCAACCGGGCCGCTGCCATCTGTTTTATCTCCGCTCTTCAGGGCCTGGCACTTCAGGCACTGGTCAGAGACGGCCAGATCGGCGTGGATGACCTGGTCAAAGGATTTCTCAGCCTTGTCACCCACAACCAGTGCAGCCAGACAGACAGACAAGACACAATAGATACCCGGCTGGTGCAGATACAGCCCTTTGATACAGATACAGAATGATGCAAACCAGACCCTTTGAAACAGACTGAAAAAAAAATAGAAAGACAAACAAATGAAACAATCATATGACTATATCATTATCGGCGGCGGATCTGCCGGATGTGTGCTGGCCAACCGGCTCAGCAGCGACCAGTCCTGCAGTGTGCTGGTGCTGGAAGCTGGCAGACCCGACTATATCTGGGATGTGTTTATCCACATGCCTGCCGGCCTGACCTTTCCCCTTGGCAACAGATTCTATGACTGGTGTTATGAAAGCGAACCGGAACCGTTCATGCTTCAGCGCAGAATTTTCCATGGCCGGGGCAAGGTGCTGGGGGGATCATCCTCCATCAACGGCATGATCTATATCCGGGGCAATGCCATGGATTACGAAAAATGGGCCAAGGCTCCGGGCATGGAACACTGGGATTACGCCCACACCCTTCCCTATTTTATCCGGGCGGAAAACCGGCTCAAGGGCCCGGACCAGTACCATGACACCAAAGGGCCCCTTATCCTGGAAAGCGGCCCGTGTAAAAACCCGTTGTTCCAGGCATTTCTGGAGTCAGCCCAACAGGCGGGATATCCTTTGACCGATGATGTGAACGGGTATCAGCAGGAAGGATTCGGTGCCTTTGACCGAAACATACACAGGGGACGGAGGCTGTCCGCAGCCCGGGCCTATCTGCATCCGGTGCTCAAACAGCGGTCCAACCTGGACCTGGTCTGCCGGGCCCTGACCACAAAAATCACTTTCAGCGGCAAAAAAGCCACGGGCGTGCAGTTTGTCAAAGGCAAAGGCAGGCGGCCCAGAACGGTCCAGGCCGGGGAAGTGATCTGCTGCGGCGGGGCCATCAACTCCCCCCAGATCCTCCAGCTGTCCGGAGTGGGCAATGCTGAGGAACTTTCCGCCTTGGGGATTCCCGTGATCAATGACCTGCCCGGCGTTGGAGAAAACATGCAGGACCACCTGGAGGTCTATGTCCAATATGCCAGCAAAAAACCGGTGTCCATGAACCCGGCCCTGAAATGGTGGAAAAAGCCTTTCATCGGATACAAATGGCTGTTCCACAGATCCGGGGCCGCTGCCACCAACCATTTTGAGGCAGGCGGGTTCATCCGGAGCAACCAGGATGTGGATTATCCCAACATCCAGTTTCATTTTCTCCCCCTGGCCATCCGGTATGACGGGAGCCGGCCCAGCCAGGAACACGGATACCAGGTACATGTGGGTCCCATGTATTCCAATGCCGTGGGATCCGTGAAAATCACCTCCGCCGATCCCCGGAAACATCCGGCCCTGCGTTTCAATTACCTGTCCACGGACCAAGACCGCAGAGAATGGCTGGAAGCGATCCGGTGTGCCAGAAAAATCATGAACCAGCCGGCATTCAAAGAATTCAATGCCGGAGAAACCTCTCCGGGCAACCATATCCAGACCGATGAAGATATCCTGGACTGGGTGGCCAAGGATGCGGAAACCGCCCTGCACCCCTCCTGCACCTGCAAAATGGGCACCGATGCCATGGCAGTGGTGGACCCGTCTTCCATGAAGGTGCACGGTGTGGAAAGCCTGCGGGTGGTGGATGCCTCGGTCATGCCTTTCGTTACCAACGGCAACATCTACGCCCCCACCATGATGGTGGCGGAAAAGGCCTGCGACTTGATTTTGGGCAATACCATGGAGCCGCCATCAGCAGCACCTTTCTTTCGGCATGTAAAAAAACAGACATCACTTCCCATGCCCCCGAAAAATCAGCTTGACCCCTGACAAACCGTCCCTGCAGGATGCAGCTGCAGGGACGGTAAAAATAGAACCCTGGCCTGTTTCATTTTCCCTTGTCTTCACTTATCTGTGCGGGAGGGTGTTTCTCTCTGCACACCCGGCACCGGTCATCAGAGCACTGTTCACAGGAAAAGCAGTCTTTACAGGGAAATTTTTTTTTACTCCCGGGCCGCTTTTCCGGCACATACATTTTGCCCGACATCCCGGGTATGGAAACAAACGGCATGAATTTTCCTTTTGAGACCTGAATCTTCTGTGCAGACCCCCGTAATGTCACCCATGGATCGAAAAATCCATGGTGCCCCTCACAAGGAGCAGTATCACCCCTGCTTACCGGTCATCTCTTCGACCGTTACCTTTATCACAGCGGTCTTTTCCAGCATTTCGTCCGGATAGGTAAATAACCGGTCCGAATATTGGGCCATGATGATATCCAGACCGGCTTTTTTTTCTGCCGGGGTTTCCAGTATCCGGGCAGTGCCGGTGCCGATGACGCTTTTGAACGACACGCCCCAGTCACAGGCTCTGGCTGCTTTATTCATTTTCACCAGTTCATCCACCTCAAAACACACCAGGGGATTGGCCCGGATCAGATCAATTTTCCGGCCCTCAGGGGCACTGTGAAAATACAGGGCCTG
>JAWOEP010000389.1:0-7612 GCA_046482705.1 Desulfotignum sp. | reverse complement strand
CAACTCTTTTTGCTTCGTTTATTGTATCCAATATTTTGTTTTTGAGTATAGTTATTTCTTTTGTATCAAGTATAGTAAGAGCAGAGCCAATCACGGGCACTTTTCGCGCGCGTTCCTTGCGCTCAAAATGACCCGTAATTGATGCGGTGCTCATTGGTTTAGATACCGTATAAATTCGCACCTGCTGCTGGCTGTCATGTTTTTTGGTGTGCTGGCACCTGTATTTTTTACAGGATATTCCGGCCCCAAATTTTTTGTTTTCTGTATATGTTTTCTGGCCGGGGTCTGGTCCGGATATCAGAGCTATCAGATGCATTTCCCCCATCTGCCCACCGGACATGTTTCCCGGTTTTACAACGATCCCGATATTACCCTTGCGGGCAGGATTGTTTCTTTTTCACGGCAGTATCCCTATAAAAATCGTGTGGTGCTGGACTGCCGGAAAATTATCACAACAGATGCAGACGGAAACGCTTTTGCCATCGCTGCCAGGGGCCGTGTGTATGTAAACATCTATGGGAAAAAAGGCAGTCTGCCAGGATTCAAAGATCATATTGAGTGCCCGGGGCCCATCCGGCCTATCCGGAATTTCGGCAATCCCGGGGCTTTTGATTACCAGACCTTTCTCAAACGCCAGGGCATCTTCGGTGCAGTCCATACCGGGGCCGAAAAAATTACTTTGGTTCCAGCTGAAAATCTTTTTGGATTCACCCGGTGGATGCAGGGGTTGGAAAAAACTCGAAACCAGTTTTACCATTTTATAATGACCCGGCTCAACCATCAGGATGCGGCCCATATTCTGGCTGCCCTGGTCACCGGGAAAAAACAGCAGATGCCCCCACAGATACGTGACACGTTTTCACAGGCAGGGGCAAGCCATCTGCTGGCTATTTCAGGACTGCATCTGGGAATATTGTCATTAATATTTTATAATTTTTTTTACTGGATACTGGCAGGATTTTCACCCTTGGTGATCTCGGCCAGGGCCAGGAAAATTGCCGGTATGCTTACCCTTGTTCCCTTGTGTGTATATGCGCTGTTTTGCGGGTTTTCACCTTCCACCCAGCGGGCATTTATTATGATCAGCATTTTTATGATCGCGTTTCTGGGTGAAAAACAAAGCCATCCCATCAATATTCTTGCAGGGGCCGGTATTCTTATTTTGATGGCAGATCCAGGGTCTTTGTTTTCCATTTCATTTCAACTGTCTTTTTCAGCGGTGCTGTTCATTGTTCTTGGCCTGGGTGTGGTGGCCGGATACCAGAGGCTTCATATTCCCCTGGTTCCAAAATTTATGGTGTCCATCTGCATAGTAACCGTGTTGGCCGGGCTTGGAACATTTCCGTTGATTGCTCTGTATTTCAACACGCTCTCTTTGGTTCAGATTCCGGCAAATCTGGTACTGGTGCCTGTCATAGGGTTTGTATGTCTGCCCCTTGGCCTGGTGAGCCTGGTTTTCTGGCCTGTGTTCCCCGGTATTTCAGCAGTGTTGTTGACAATGGCGGCAAAACTGGTTTCTTTTTGTCTTTCATTTGTTTCCTGGCTTACCGGGTTTCCTTTTTCCTGGTTCCATCTGCCGTCTTTGTCGGTATATGATGTGGCGGCCATCTATGCTGTTATGGGAGCAGGTTATTATATCTTGTCTTTTAAAAGGACAAAACCGGCCATATTGGTATGCACCGCCATCATCACCATTGTATCTGTGCATGGGATACGGCAGCTGACACCTGCAAAGCTTTCTGACCACATGTCCATCACCGTCCTGGATGTGGGCCAGGGAAATGCGGCATTGATTCAGACCATTGAAGGAAAAAAAATTCTGGTGGACGGGGGTGGCTTTTCAGGGGGAAGCAATTTTGATACAGGACGGCATATTGTGGCTCCTTTTTTATGGCAGCAGCGTATCATGGCACTGGATGCGGTCATCCTCACCCACCCTGACACAGACCACATGAACGGACTGGTATTTATACTGGAAAATTTCAAGGTTGGATCACTGGTAAAAAATGCAGACAAAAGTACCAGAAAAGGGTATGAAAAGATCATGGCCGCCTGTCGCCGCAGGCAAATTCCGGTTTTTATTCCGGATTGCTCACAAAACAAAATGACCTATGGCAAAACACAATTAGAATTTTTCCAATGTGAATCTGTTCAACCCGGACTGGATTTCAATAACAATTCGCTGGTTTTCAAGCTGAAGTTCAAAACGTTTTATATGCTTTTTCCAGGAGATATCATGGAAACAAGAGAAGGACTTCTGGCCCGGGCTGTCCAGAAACATCCGGGCGCCAAAATTCTGCTGGCCCCTCACCACGGCAGCAATACATCTTCCACCAAATTTTTCCTTGATAAAGTTCATCCTGAAAGTGTAATAATATCCTGCGGATTTAATAACCGTTACGGGTTTCCCCATCCAGATGTTCTGGACCGATACCGGCAGAAAGGCATCCATATTTTTAGAACAGATACCCATGGTGCGGTCACCATTACATCCTCTGGTAACGGATATACAATTGTTACCCATAAAGGCGGCTAATCGTGTATTATATTTATTTTCCCTATGTTTTTTTGTTGTCAGGACTGACGTTACTTGCCTGCTTCCGGAAAAAAAATCCCAAATGGTGGGCAATTATGGTTTTGCTGGCCCCTGTCACCACCCCGTATGTAATTTTCAAATCAAAAAAGACTGCGGGCATGATCCTTTTCATGGTGTTTCTGGCAAGTTTTTCCATGGTTGCGGGGGCAGAATTTTATATCTGGGCACAGGAAAAAGAAAAAAATAAATATGCCCACCTGCCCCCCATCACCAGCCAGGTGCTCCGGCTGTGTGACACGCTCAAGCAGACCACCAATGATCTGGATGCCGGTCTGGTAAAACTGGAAAACATGTCCAAGGTGGAATCAAGTCTTGAAAAAGTGCGACAGACCATTGCATTTATCAAAATTTTGCGCATTACCCTGGCCCAGAATCAGGATGCCATTGAACGGCTGGCGAAATTTACAACAGACTACCAAGATTATTTCATGAAAAAGGAATTACAATGGATTTATCAGGTCCGGGAATATTATACCAACCGCCTGGTCATCCGCCATTTTCAAAGCCTTGAAACCTATCTGGATGATTTTAATGCCCTGCTTACCTATACCGCCACCAATTTTTCCCATATTGCAGACCATAAGGATCCTGCCAGCTTGAAAAATTATGATGAATACTATCTGCGGTACAGGCGGGCAGTGGACCGCCACAATGCCTTTAATGTCCAGCGAATCGAGTTCCAGAACAATTATGTGAAAAAATACCCTGCCATCAAAGACTACCTGCCGGGTGAACGTCAGACAGAAAGTTTTCTGCTGTGGGAATAGCTCCTGGGCCTGAAATATTTGATAAAGGGCACAATCACTTTGTTTTTATTGCCCCCGGACACATCATAAGTGATACTGACAATGGGCACGCCGGTTTTGGCTTCCAGTCTGGCAGCCATGGCTTCAGTAACCAGGCCCGGGCAGCAGAAGGCTGGATTGGTCTGGACAAGCAGTGCCAGGTCCGGATGCTCCTGGAGGATATGGTGAATTTTTAAGATATTATCCATGGATTCTCCGGTATGTTCCGGCTGGATGCCGTATTGCTCCAGGATATTTTCATAGGAGCTTCCAACCATAAAATGCGATTCCTGCAGTATGGGTTCAAAATACGGGTAATATTTTTTTTCCATGGCCTGCATGGCAACAAGCAGGGCTTTGTTGGAAATCAGGCTCAGGTATTTGCCTTCCTTGAACCATTTTTTAAAATAGGAATTGGCAATAATTTTGATATATTTATAATACGGTGTGGTGACAACCTCGCCGCCATTTGCTTCGATATAATGAATCAGGTTCTGGTTCATTATATCATTATCCCTCACATACAGATCTCCGAAAATGGCCACCTTGGGCCGGGTGCCGGCATCCTGTGTCCTGATACGTTTAAACAGGGAAATGGCCTCTTCCAGAGCCTTTTCTTTGGATTGGTTCAGGGCAAAGGCCCTGCTGATAATATCCAGGGCCCGGCACATTGTCCGATCGGTTTCTCCCTTGTTGGTTTCATAGGGTCTGATCCTGCAGCCGATGCTCCGGAGGAGACCGCCGAACATATATGCAAAATAGGCATTGGTGGAAGCACGAAAAGAGACATCAAACAAGGATAATTCACCAAGATAGATACCTGATTTTTCAAATCCGTTTCCTTCCCGCTGAAGAATCTGCTGAATATGATACGGATACATCCTGATGTTGCAGGCAATGTCTGACCGGTTCAGCCACAGCACGGTTTTGGACGGATCCAGGCCATGTTTTTTCACGGTGTGAATAAACCCGGCAGCAACCGCATTGAGGGGGATGCACTGGCCGGTATTGGTGAGCAGGCTTTTTTTCAGGGTTTCAAGGGTTTCTTCCATCAAAAAGGCCTGGTACCCTTCGCTTTGAAAGGTGGACACAATCAATTGACCGGTCAAGGCATCCCAGTTGGGAAATACAATGGTTTTTTCTTCCGGCCGGTCAAAAAACCGGGGGGAAAAATCCAGGGGCAGGGCAGGGGGCCTGGTCCTTGCCCGGTGGTGGTTATTAAAGGATCTTACCGCTGATTCAATGCGGGTTTCATACCCCACGCTGGAATCATGTTCATCCAGTTCCAGTACCAGATATGGTTTGTTGCATCTTTCCATAATCTGTTTGAAATAATCCACCCCGAATGCATCCGGGGAACATTTGAAAGAGGTGATGTATACCGGATACAGATCGTCAGAAAGTGCGGCTGCATAGGCGGATTTCAGAATCTGTGCAGCATATTTCCAGTGGATTTCTTCCAGCAAAGGCTGAATGGGGGTAAAATCAATGTCTGCAGTATCCAGCATGTCCTGGAAAAAGGTTTCCACCCCCAGATTCTCAAAAATATGGGGTATGCGGTGGTTCATGGTGTCGGACAGTACAGTATAGGGTCGGCCCAGAAGCAATACTTTGATGCCGGGCGCTGCACGTCTTTGTTCTGCATAGAGTGCTGATATTTTTTTCTGGTTTCCTTTGCGAAATTCCAGGGCTTTGTCCCAGGCAGTATTGATATCAAAAAAAGAAAACATAAAGTCTTGGGAAATATGTTTGAGCATCTGATAGAGCGCCATTTTGGTATGAAAACTGGTATACAGATACTTGATGGTGGGCATGAGCAGGCGCCGGGCATCATATTGGTCCAGACAGGAGATGATGGAAGGACTGAACTGGGTGTAATAACAATGCTGACGTCTTATCCGCTTCAGCGGTGTTTTTTCTTCAAAATAAAAAGGCAGAAACACATAATCTGCTTTTTCAAAAAGATGGGCCACATGCCCGTGCAGGGCGGTCACCGGTGCACAAAACTCTGCCCTGGCAATGGTTTTTCCCAGGGCCACCGGGTGTTTCAGGTTTCGACTGGTAATGGTTTTAATGCCCAGGCGGGAAAAAAAGAATTCCCAGAATTCCAGGTCTTCAAACAGATGCAGGGCAGCGGGAATACCGATGGTGAAGCTGTGTTTTTCAGGATGGCGGAAAACGGGCAGCAATTGTTTTTTGCGCAATTTTTTCAGATCATACGGTTTTTTGCTGGGTACCATTTTTTGGGTATCATAATCCCGGCCGCACAAAAAACCATAGGCCCGGGGTTGACCATCCACCAGGGCAATGGTCAGTTTGCAATGGTTGGTGCACAACTGGCAGACCTCCTGGTGTACCGGGATGTTTTTTTTCCACAGGCCGAATCCCCTGAACAGTGTCTGGGTGATGTTTTTTTCACGGGCCAGCAGCGCCACCCCCAGGGCACCGGTCAAATGGCATAACCGGGACACATGGATGGGTTTTTGCAGTTTTTGTTCAAACGCTGCCACCAGGGCCTTGTTTCTGGCTGTTGCCCCCTGAAAAAGAATACAGTTTCCGATCCTGCCCGCAGTGGCCACTTTGGTCAGGTAATTGTCTCTGACCGAATGGAGAACCGATGCCAGAATTTCATTTTTTTTATATCCTTCGGCAAAATAGTAATTAATGTCACGTTCCATGAAAACCGTACACCGGTCGCTGGACACCGGGGCTTTGACACCCTCTGCCCGTTCTGAATATTCTGAAAGGGGGCAGGACAGTTTTTCCGCCTGTTCCTCAATGAAACTGCCTGTACCGGCCGCACACACGGTATTCATTACAGAAGCGGTCACCATGCCGTTTTTGACCAGGGTGAATTTGGCATCCTGGCCCCCTATTTCAATGATGGTGTCCACATTTTTGTTCAGATTGACCGCTGCAGTGGCATGGGCGGTTATTTCATCTGGCTCGATATCCGCGCCGATAACCCTGCCGCTGATACGCCGTCCTGAACCGGTGGTGCCGCAGCCCTTGACAGAAACCGCAAGACCGGCATCCGCCATAACCGTGTCCATGGCTTTAAAAATTTTCTGGACCGCCTGGACCGGACGTGATGCGGTTTTGGTATAGCAGCCCACAATGGGATCTCCGTACTGGTTTATCAATATGCTTTTGGTGGAGGTAGACCCCACATCCAGGCCCAGATAGGTGTCAGAAAGATCCAGACAGGCAGGATCCGTGTAGATATCGGTTTCCACACCGTCATGAACAAACTGCTTGAAACAGTGAAAATCCGGATAATCTGACAGCGTAAGAGACAAAGCCGGATAAAGGTAATTGTTTTTCCGGGCTGTGGTTCTGAAAAAAGCCTTGGCAGAATCAAAATTACCAGGAACCGGTTTTTTGGTCTGCATGTGATCCCACAGGCACAAAGCTGCACCGGCTGCACCATATACATCTGAATATACATCAATGTTCAGGCAAAGACCGAGAATGGATTCCAGGTACCGGGTCACTGCCGCATTTTTGGCAACCCCGCCGCAAAACACTACAGCGCCTTTTATATCATTGCCTTTGAAAAGGGTGTTTGCAATATTTTTGGCCAGCCCGTAACACAAACCATCACAAATCTGTGCAATGTTATACCCTTCCTGCTGGGCATGGATAAGATCTGTTTTGGCAAAAACTGCACACCGGGTGGCAATATCAGGCCGCTGCTGCCGGTTTTGCAAGGCTTTTTCACTGATTTCAGCGGAACCTTTCAGATTAAGTCGTCTGGCCTGCTGGTCCAGAAAACTGCCGGTGCCGGCGGCACAGGAGGTGTTATGCCTGGCGCCATTATAATTGTTTTGTTTGTCAAACAGACTCAAGGAAAATTTTTCTCCGCCAATATGCAGCAGGGCATCACATGCATCTTTGTGAAATTCCCTGGCAGCCCTAATTACAGCAACCTGTTCATCAAAACGGTCATGGGAAAAAACAAAAGAAGGGGTGCCATCGGTCACAGCCACATATTGTACAGTGCACACTGCCTCATGGGACAGCAGTGTGGACAGACAGGTTATGACATCTCCCTGGTGGTCAGCTGTGGCCTTATGCAGTAAATTTTTATTGTTATCTATTACAGCAATGTTCACAGAAACAGATCCAACATCAATACCTACAATCGTATAATCCATTTTATAATACTTCCTTTACCTGGTTCCAGAATTCCTTAACCCCGTTCATCCAGCCATCTAAAAACATTTTCTTG
>JAWOEP010000296.1:0-2757 GCA_046482705.1 Desulfotignum sp. | reverse complement strand
GGGGATGGTCTGGAGGCGGACATCTCGCTCACCGTCCGCAACAACGGCGGGGATGCTTCAGGCCCCTTCGACATCACCCTGACCGTAAGCTACGACGGAGGCATGGACACCTACCAGCTGTTCAGCTCCGGCCTGGACGCCGGGGAGGAGGAGGAAGGACAGTGCAGGACTATAGAAAGCAAACTTAACCCGAGAAGATCCGTCCTGGATGTATGGGTCTGTTTGTGCCGGTCCTGATGTCTGACGGATATCCGTAAATAAATATAGGTTACTCATGCAAAAGAATAATAGTTCAGAAAATTCGCTGTCCCCTGACAGGCGCGTGCTGGTTATCGGGGGCGGTGTCGGCGGAATCCGGGCGGCCCTTGATCTGGCGGAATCCCGGCGTGATGTGCTGCTCATCGACAAATCCTATGCCATCGGCGGATTGATGACCCAGCTGGACAGAACTTTTCCCACCAACAACTGTGATCTGTGTACTGTATCGCCCTACCTGTCCCAGGGGGCCAGAGAACGCCACCTGGAAATCAAACCCATGACCACGCTCACGCAGCTGGAAGGGGAGGCCGGGGCATTTACCGCAACGTTGAAGACCGAACCCCGGTATATCGACACAGACAAGTGCACAGCCTGCGGCGAGTGTGCCAAACAGTTTCCGGACGCGGTACGGGTCACCCCGGGACTCGATCCCCGGGCCCCCACCTGTATGCGCTACCCCCAGGCCACCCCGTTTGCTTTTTCCATTGATATGGAAAAGGTCACGGACATTGCCGCTTTGAAAAAGGTCTGCCGGGCAGATGCCATCCTGGCTGATGACACCCCCGCCCAAACCGTGATGGATGTGGCATCTGTGGTGCTGTGTGTGGGCGCGGACCTGTTTGATCCGGCAGTGCTGGACAATTACGGGGGCGGAAAATTTGAAAATGTGGTCACCGGCCTGGAATATGAGCGGATCATGTCGGCCTCGGGTCCTTTCCAGGGCAATCTGGTGAGAAAATCCGACGGCAGACGGCCCGAAAAAGTGGCCTGGATCCAGTGCGTGGGCTCCCGGGGCATCAACAAAGGGGATGTGCCCTATTGTTCCGGGGTCTGCTGCATGTATGCCCTCAAAGAGGCCATGGTCACAAGGGAGCGGTTTGGAGACGATATAGAGACCACCATCTTTTTCATGGACATGCGTACCCATGGCAAGGATTATGAGCTGTATTTCAACCGGGCCAGGGATGAATACAAGATCCGGATGATCAGAAGCCGGCCCCATTCCATCGTGGAAACAGCAGAAACGAAAAATCTGTCCATCACCTATGCGCTGGAGGAAAAACCGGTCCAGGAAACGGAAGAGTTCGACATGGTGGTGCTGTCCACAGGATTCCGGGTGGGCGAAGATACCAAAAACCTGGCAGAAATTCTGGGCATTGACCGCAATCCGTATGATTTTGCCGCCACCCATCCCTTCAACCCGGTGCTCACCTCAAAACCCGGGGTGTATGTGTGCGGTGTTATTGAAAGTCCCAAAGATATTCCGGAAACCATGGTCCAGGCCTCTGCGGCCGCATCCATGGCTGTCACCGACCTGCCGGTGGTGCCCGAAGACCGGGAATTGGATGAAATGTTTCCCCCGGAGCGGGATGTGCGCGGAGAGGATCCCAGGATCGGTGTGTTTGTCTGTGACTGCGGATTCGAGATCGGCGGGGTGCTGGATGTGGAAAAACTGCTTGCATCTGCAAAAACCCATTCAGATGTGGCGGTTGCCCGGGCAGTGGGATACGGGTGTTCCTCCGAGTCCATGGCAAACATCGAAACCATGATAAAAGAAAACAACCTGAACCGGGTGGTCCTTGGCGGGTGTTCTCCCAGGACCCATGAAACCAAATTCCAGGACCTGCTCCAGCGGGTGGGATTGAACAAATACCTGGTGGAGATTGTCAATCTGCGGGACCAGAATACCTGGACCCATATGAACGTACCGGACCAGGCCCAGAGCAAGGCGGTCAAACTGCTCAACGCGGGCATTGCCGGGGTGAGGAAAAACCGTCCCCTTATCGACCATACCCTGCCCATGAGCCGGAATGCACTGGTGGTGGGCGGCGGTGTCACCGGCATGACAGCAGCCCTGAAGCTGGCGGACCAGGGGGTGAAAACCTATATTGTGGAACGGGCCCCGGCCCTGGGCGGTCTGGCCCGGTCCATCCGGAAAACCATTGAAGGAGAAGATGTGGGTGTTTTTGTCCAGGGCCTGGTGGAAAAGGTTGCGGCCCATGACAACATCCAGGTGTTGACCCGCTCCATCATCGTGGACCACTCGGGCATGCCGGGTCTGTTTAAAACCGGCATCCAGACCGGGGTGCGCATGAACTATATGCAGCTTGACCACGGGGTGACGGTGCTGGCAACCGGGGCAATGGCCAACCGGCCGGCCCTGTACGGCCTTGGCACGTATGCCGGTGTCGTGACCCAGCTGGAAATGGATGCCATGCTGGAAGATGAGGCGGATAAGATAAGAGATATGGACCAGGTGGTCATGATCCAGTGCGTGGGGTCCCGGGAACCGGAAAATCCCAACTGCTCCAGGATCTGCTGCCAGGCTGCCATGAAAAATGCCCTGAGAATCAAGGAGATCAGCCCGGACACCCAGATTTATGTCTTGTACCGGGATATGCGCACCTACGCCAACAGAGAAGCTTAACCGCTGCTAGTAGAGATTTCGCAGAGTAAAGCCAAGATATGGAATTTATTCTTGACACGATAAACCCAAAT
>JAWOEP010000285.1:0-8361 GCA_046482705.1 Desulfotignum sp. | reverse complement strand
GTCCTGATTACCCACGATCTGGGGGTGATTGCCCGGATGGCCGCCCGGGTGGTGGTGATGTATGCCGGGAAAGTGGTGGAGGAAGCGCCGGTGGTGCCGTTGTTCCATGATCCAAAGCATCCCTATACCAGGGGATTGCTGAACTCTATTCCGGTTTTGAAAAATGACGGTCAGACGCGGCTTACTGAAATTCCCGGCATTGTTCCCAATCTGCTGCATATGCCCGAAGGGTGCAGTTTTCATCCCCGTTGCAGCCGGGTGATGGATATCTGTACAAAAAAATCCCCGCCCATGGTCTATTTTGCGGAAAACAGGCGGGCTGCCTGCTGGCTGGTGTCAGATGAATGAAAAAACCGCCCCCGGGCCTGTTCTGGAGGTCACGAATTTAAAAAAATATTTTCCTGTGAAAAAAGGTTTTTTTCAGAGAACCGTCAACCACGTCAAGGCAGTGGACGGGGTGAGTTTTTATCTGAATGCAGCAGAAACCCTGGGGCTTGTGGGGGAAAGCGGATGCGGCAAAACAACGGTGGGCCGCTGCGTTTTGCGGCTGACCAACCCCACGGCCGGAGACATCGTTTTCAAGGGAAAAAACCTGGCCCATGTGGACACAGAAACCCTCAGACAGGTCCGGACATCGCTTCAAATTATTTTCCAGGATCCGTTTTCATCCTTGAACCCCAGAATGAATGTGGCAACGATCATTGCTGAACCCATAAAAAATTTTCAGCGCCTGTCAAACAAAGCATGCCGGCGGAAAGTTGCAGAACTCATGGACCGGGTAGGGTTGCGGCCGTCCCAGATGTACCGGTATCCCCATGAGTTTTCAGGGGGCCAGCGCCAGCGCATCGGCATTGCCAGGGCCCTGGCGTCCAATCCGGATGTGATTGTCTGTGACGAAGCCGTTTCAGCGCTGGATGTTTCCATCCAGGCCCAGATTGTCAACCTGCTCAAGGACCTTCAGACAGAACTCAACCTGGCGTATCTGTTTATTGCCCATGATTTGAGTGTGGTGGAATATATTTCTCATCGGATTGCCGTGATGTACCTGGGCCACATTGTGGAGCTTGCGTCAAGCAGAGAGCTCAATGACAAACCCCTGCATCCCTATACCAAAGCACTGCTGTCCGCGGTTCCCATTCCCGATCCTCTGGCAGACCAGGATCAGGAGATCATTCTGACCGGGGATGTGCCAAGCCCCCTTGATCCGCCGGAAGGGTGCACGTTTCATCCCCGGTGTCCCATGGCCATGGAAAAATGCCGGACAATACCGGCGTACCATGAAATCAGTCCAGACCACTGGGTTGCCTGTCACCTTTATCCAAAATCCTGATTTGAAAGGATATGTCATGACCGATATCACCGCACTGGTTGCCCGGCAGACCGACCGGTTATCAACCATTCGTAAGGCCCTTCACCAAATACCGGAAACAGGGTTTGCAGAAAAAAAAACCGCCCGGTTTGTGGCGGAGCAGCTTTACGGTATTCCAGACATCCAGGTGACCACCGGGATTGCCGAAACAGGCGTGCTGGGGCTTTTGAAAACCGGCAGGCCCGGAAAAACGCTGCTGATCCGGGCGGATATGGATGCATTGCCCATATCTGAAGAAACAGGGCTGGCCTTTGCCTCCACCCATGACAATGCCATGCATGCCTGCGGTCATGACGGCAATATGGCCATGGCCCTCACCACTGCCAGGATACTTTCCTTGATCAAAGACAGGTTTTCTGGAAACATCAAGTTCATGTTCCAGCCGGCCGAAGAATGGCCCGGCGGAGCAAAACCCATGATCGAAGCCGGTATAATGCAGGATCCACCCGTGGATTTTGCTGTGGCCTGTCATCTGTGGCCGGGGTTGCCTTCCGGAACTCTGGGCCTGAAATCCGGGGTACTCATGGCTGCCACCACGGTGTTTGAAATTGAAATCATTGGCAGAGGGGGCCACGGTGCCATGCCCCACCAATGCGTAGATGCTCTGGATACAGCCGCCCAGGTGGTGAATGCCCTGCAGCGGGTGGTGAGCCGCAAGCTCAATCCTTTAACCCCTTCTGTTGTCACTGTGGGGTCTTTGCATGCCGGGTCAGCCCCCAATACCATCCCCGGAAAAGCAGTGCTCACCGGTACCACCAGAACCTATGACAAAAGCGTGTGGTATAATTTTCACAATATCCTGGAACCTGTTGTCAAAGGGGTGTGTGATGCCATGGGTGCTTCATATAAATTTACACTTACCCCCGGATACCCGCCTCTGGAAAATGACCCGGACATGGTCGACATCATGAAAAAAACCATGTTGAAAGTGGTGGGAAAGGACAGGGTTATGGAGCCGGAATCCACCATGGGCGGAGAAGACATGGCCTTTGTTTTTGAAAAAACAAAGGGGTGTTATTTTTTTATTGGGTCGGGATATGACGGTTGCGCGCCACTGCACAATTCAACATTTGATTTTGATGAATCCATATTGCAGCTGGGGGTTGAAACCCAGGTGCGGTTTGCCCTGGATCTGTTGTCTGATTGCGGTTCATGTGTTTCTTTGACGTCTAATTCTGTTATCAGATAAGTGAAACAGGCAAATATGAATTGTAAAATTCCGCCTGCATTTCGTGTGTAAATAATTCATATTTTATGTTTTTTTTTGACCGCATATGAAACACGTGCTATGATACGTATCATTTTCAGGAGGGGGGTATCATGCAAAAAAAACTCACTGTGACAATAGACGCGGAAGTTTATGAGGGATTGCGGAACGTCATAGGTCCGGGGAAAATCAGCCGGTTTATTGAAACACTCGTGCGGCCGCATGTGGTTAAAAAAGATATGTATGCCGCTTATAAGGAAATGGCTGCCGATACCGTCAGGGAAGCCGAGGCCCTGGAATGGGCAGAAGGTACCATGGGAGGGTTCGCTGATACATAATCAAAGGGAAGGTTTGCTTTGAGGCGATGCAAAATAGCCTGCCGCCACTGTGGCGCTGATGATGATAATCCCGCCGGCAAGGGTGGTAGGGGCAGGTATTTCATGAAGGATAAAAAACGCCAGCACAATGCCGTATACCGGTTCCAGCCCGGTGATAACCGAGGCGGTCTGGGCCCGGATCTGTTTAAGAGAGCTGATGAAAAGGGTATGGGACAAAGCAGTGCACACCACTCCCAAAAAGATCAGGGCCGGCAGATCTCCTGCAGGCGGCGCAGGGGGATGGAGCAGAACAATGGGCACCACCAGGCACAGGGCCGCAAAAGTATTCTGATAAAAAGCCACTGCCACCGGATCTGATACCCGGGCGTTTTTCCGGTTCACCAGGGCGAGAATGGCAAAGGTCAAGCCGGATAACGTGCCCAGAAAAGCGCCCAGGGTAATCTGATTGGACAGGTCAAGGTCCGGAATCACCAGGCAGATCCCGGCAAATACCGCCGCTGCCGTGTAAATATCCCGGCGGTGCAGGGGTTCCTTGAACACCACAGGTTCCATAAAGGTGACAAACAAAGGAAACGAAGAAAAGGTCACCAGACCCACTGCCACGCTGGACACCTGGATGGACCAGAAAAACAAAACCCAGTGAACTGCCAGCAAAATACCCTGGAGGATGAACAAGCCCAGCATGTGCCGGCTGAATCCTGCCAGTCCGGTGCCGGATACGGCCCTGGCATACACGGCCAGGGCCACGGCCCCGAAAAAGGTTCTGCCAAAAACAATGTACAGGGGACCGGCAGCAATCAATTTGCCGAACAGCCCGGCCAGGCCGAACAATAATACTGCACAGTGGATCCGGAATAAGGGATGCGTCACCACAAGGGGCATTTTCATGGCCATGGCTGGAAACTGCTTACCGCGTCAGCTGGGCGTATTTGATGCGGGTCGGGGTTTCCATCTTGAGACCCAGGCGTTTTTTGCGGTCCTTTTCATAGTCAGTATAGGCCCCCTCGAACATCAGGGTTTCACTGTTACCTTCAAAAGCCAGGATATGGGTGGCGATGCGGTCCAGAAACCACCTGTCATGGCTGATGATCACAGCGCATCCGGCAAAGTTCTCCAAAGCTTCTTCCAAAGCACGCATGGTATTGACATCCAGGTCATTGGTGGGCTCGTCCAGAAGCAGCACATTGGCCTGTTCCTGGAGTATGCAGGCCATGTGTACCCGGTTGCGCTCCCCGCCTGAGAGAGTTTCCACTTTTTTCTGCTGGTCAGACCCGGAAAAGTTGAATTTTCCCACATAGGCCCGGGCATTGATTTCCCGGTCTCCAAGAAACAGGGTGTCACTGCCTCCGGATATCACTTCATAAATGGTTTTTCCCGGATCCAGAGAATTGCGTTCCTGGTCCACGTAAGCCAGTTTTACACTCTGTCCCAGTTCGATTTTGCCGTCATCCGGGGTTTCTTTTCCCGTGATCATGTTGAACAGGGTGGTTTTGCCGGCACCGTTGGGGCCGACCACTCCCACAATGGCACCAGGGGGCAGGACAAAATCCATGTCTTTGACCAGCAGTTTGTCCTCAAAACCCTTGGTCACATGCTCTGCCACAATGACCTTGTCCCCCAGCCGGGGTCCGGAGGGAATAAAGATTTCCATTGCCTTTTCCTGGTCTCCGGCATCTTTTTTAAGCAGGTCTTCATAGGCCTTGATTCTGGCCTTGGATTTGGAACGTCTGCCCTTGGGGGACATATTGATCCATTCCAGCTCCCGCTGCAGGGTTTTCTGGCGCTTGCTGTCCCCTTTTTGTTCAACAGCCAGGCGCTGGTGTTTTTGCGCCAGCCAGGAGGAATAATTGCCTTTCCAGGGAATGCCTTCCCCGCGGTCCAGTTCCAGGATCCATCCCGCCACATTGTCCAGAAAATACCGGTCATGGGTTACGGCAATGATGGTGCCCTGGTACCGGTTTAAATGTTCTTCCAGCCAGGCCACGGATTCTGCATCCAGGTGGTTGGTGGGTTCATCCAGCAAAAGGATGTCCGGTTTGGAAAGCAGCAGCCGGCACAGGGCCACCCGGCGCTTTTCACCCCCGGAAATCACGGCTACTTTTGTGTCTTCCGGCGGGCACCGCAGCGCATCCATGGCCATTTTCAGCCGGGCATCCAGGTCCCAGGCATCCAGGTGGTCCAGCTGTTCCTGGATTGTTCCCTGGCGCTGGATGAGCCGGTCCATTTCATCATCTGACATGGGTTCGGCAAATGCTTCAGAGATTTTTTCATATTCCGCCAGCAGGTCCACAGTTTCCTGGACCCCTTCTTCCACCACTTCTCTGACGGTTTTTGCGGAATCCACCAGGGGTTCCTGTTCCAGAAACCCGATGGTATATCCTTTGGATAAAATGGTTTCACTGGAAAACTGGGTGTCTTTTCCTGCCATGATCCTTAACAGCGAGCTTTTTCCCGAGCCGTTAAGGCCCAGGACCCCGATTTTGGCCCCGTAAAAATAAGACAGGGAAATATCTTTAAGTACCTGGCGCTTGCCGTGGAACTTGCTTACATTGATCATGGAATAAATAATTTTTTTGGTATCTTCTGTCATGTTTGTTTCCTTACCCTGTAACAGCGATGCATTCAATTTCCACCAGGGCATCCTTGGGCAGGCGGCCCACCTGAAAGGCGGATCGGGCCGGTTTGTGTCCTGCCAAAGCTTTTTCGTACACCGTGTTCATGCCGGCAAAGTCTTCCATGGATGCCAGAAATACGGTGGCTTTCAGGATTTTGTCCAGGCCGGACCCCGCAGCGGTCAGAACGGCAGCCACATTTTTCATGACCTGTTCGGTCTGGGCTTCAATGGTGTTTCCTGTAATTTCCATGGTTTCAGGATCCAGGGGGATCTGGCCGGAGGCGAACACCAGGTTTCCCTGGACAATGGCATGGCTGTAGGGACCGATAGCTGCAGGTGCTGTGGGTGCAGTGATAATATTCATGAAATCTCCTTAAACGGTTTGGTTGGTTTGTATTTTATATGAAAGCCGTCAGCCTTCAGTACTCAACTAAAAGCTAAAAGCTAACAGCTAAGAGCTAACAGCTAACAGCTAATGATACTGGCTGATGACCGGTTCTTTCAGAATCATGTCAATGGCTTCTTTTGCTGCCCCGGCCACCCGGGGAAAACTCTGGTCGATTTTGGCGACCTGGCGCAGGTTTTCTGCGGTGCGCAGGATCAGTCTTGCAAAATCACCTTCTGCATAATCAGATCCGGCCATAAGGTCTTCCCAGGATGTGTCGTGGGCCCAGTAATACATGAGAACCGCGGGCTGGACAAAAAGGTTGGGCGCTGAAAATCCACTGGACAGCAGTTTCATGGCAAAGGGCTTCAATCCTTTTCTCACATCCAGAAAACATTCCTTGAGCCGTTTGGGAAGGGCGCCTTCAAAAAGCAGGTCATCCTTGAACTCTTTTTCATTGACAAAGGCGGCCATGATGGCGGCCAGCAGCGCCGGGTCCTGGTCGGGCAGAAGGTTGAGCCTGATGCCCTGGGCCACCAGCAACGGGGAGTCAATTCTGAGTTTTGAGGTCCACAGCCCGTCTTCTGTGAGGCTGCCGTCTTCGGTGATAAAGCCTTCTTCAGCCATGAAATCCATGTGGGCCAGGAAATCATTCCACAGGTGTGCCAGATCCTGGCCGAACCGCTTTCTGGCTGCTTTGGAGCGTTTTCTTCCCGCAGTGATGAGGTAGGAGGCAAATGAGTTGTCCAGCAGGGTACGGATCTGGTCAGGGGTATGGGAAAGCAGCAGGTTGAGGACCATGGAAAAATCAATTTTGATCTGGCTGTCCACATCCAGGGCAGGGGCATTCACCAGTGCGGCAATCTGTTTCACATCCATGAATTTGCCCGGCAGCACCAGGGCGAATCCCACATTGTCCATGCCCCGGCGGCCGGCACGCCCGGCCATCTGCTGGAATTCACTGGGGGTCAGGGACTGGAAATCCACGCCGTTATACCGGTCGGAATTCAAAATCACCACAGACCGGGCCGGAAAGTTCACCCCTGCCGCCACTGTGGAGGTGGCAAACATGGCATTGAGCAGCCCTTTTGCCATCAGGGTTTCCACCACCACCTTCCATGCCGGCAGATGGCCGCTGTGGTGGGCGGCACACCCTTTACGTTCCAGATCCCGGCAGTGGGGATGCCCGCTCAGGTGAGGATTGCCCGCCACAAGTTCATCCAGGGTCTGCTTGAGGGCCGCTTTTTTTTTGGGGGTTTTGTTGAGCAGATCCGGGTTGCACAACCGCAGGGCCTGGTCGCACTCAGCCCGGGATTTTAAAAAAAAGATGGCAGGCAGCAGATCATATCTGTCCATGATGGCAAGGATTTGTCCAAAATCAGGCAGCCTTCCCGGTGGTGCCAGGACAGGTTGTTTTTTGCTGTTTGCATAGGCAAACACCTTGTCGTGGAGCTTTGGTGCGGGGCCGGGGGCTTTTTTCAGCAAAGGATACAGGGTGCCGGAGGGGTGCAGAAATATGGGATGCAGGGGAACGGGCCGCCGCTTGTTTTCCACAATGCAGCAGGGTCTGCCCCGGATGGCGGTCAGCCATCCGGCAATCTGGTCGGAATTGCCGATGGTGGCGGACAGCAAAAGCAAAGGTATGCGCACCGGCAGGTAGATCATGATCTCTTCCCATACCACCCCGCGTTCCGCATCCCCGAGAAAATGGGCCTCATCCAGGATGATGAGGTCGCAGTCCAGGCTTTCTCCCGTGTGCATGGCATCATACAGCTGGTTTCTCAGGATTTCCGTGGTGCCGATGATGACAGCGGCATTTGTATTCTCTTTTATATCGCCGGTGAGTATCCCTACGTTCTCAGAACCGAACAGCTGGGAAAACCGGGTATGGATGGAGTTGGTCAATGCCTTGAGCGGGGTGGCATACCAGATCCTGCCGTTTTTTTCCAGGGATTTTCTGGTCACTTCTTCGGCAATCCAGGTTTTGCCGGCACCTGTGGGGGCGGTCACCAGGCAGTCTGTTTTCTGGATGGCCCGGACGGCTTCCATCTGAAATGGATCCGGCACAAAAGGTTTGTCTTCAGGCACACCGATTTTTTCAAATATGCGTAAAAGCCCTTTGTCCGCACCAGGCTTCATGGGCGGTATGTTTTTTGGTTTTTGCCGGGATTTGTTTCCCCTGTGGTATCGGTTTGATTTCATATCACATGATTGTAATCATTATCAGCCAATTGTGCAAGACCTGTTACCGGCAGCCCCCATTCTCCCTATGGTGTCATCTCATAAGCGCCTTTCAGGGCCATGACATGGTTTTCCCAGATCCGGTTGAACCGGTCGGTGTCTGTGACCGGTTTTTTAATCATTGCCATGCAAAAATCCATCTGGGCTTTGGTGGTGCCGGGTCTGGCATACAGTTTCAAGGCGAATTCACTGAAATCTCTGATCATG
>JAWOEP010000362.1:0-6865 GCA_046482705.1 Desulfotignum sp. | reverse complement strand
GCTTTATTTTTATGAGAATTCAATAGTTGATTGGAACAACATAAGCTATGTTGATATTCTTCAAGGTGTTCTTGAAGGAAAAATGACTAAATTCCATATTAATAAGAAAGAGCCATTGCTAGCTGAACTTGAGCATTTTATAGATTGCGTTGAGAATGAGAAAGAACCCCTTATTTCAGGAGAAGATGGATTAAAAGCATTGGAATTAGCATTGGAAATTATCAATAAAGCAGAGGATTGAAATGAAGATAGAAGTTATTGGTCTTGGGAAGGCAGGACTTCCTTTAGCATGTGTTATAGCAGATGCAGGATTAGATGTTTTAGGTGTTGATGTTTCTTCTGAGAGAGTAAAAACACTTTCTGATAAGATTAATCCAATACCTGAGGCCGCCTTGAAAGCCCCCACAATGATAAACAATTCCCCGATAAAAATACCGAATGGCGGAAACCCTGAAATGGCAGCAAATCCGGCAAAAAAGGCCACAAAAGTCCTGGGCATGCGGCCGGCCAGGTTGCCGGTATCCGAGATCAGACGGTGCCCGTATCCCAGAAGGATATTGCCTGAAGATAAAAACAGGGAAGATTTGATCAGGCTGTGGTGGATCATGCAGATCATGGCACCATATACGCCGATACCCCCGATACCGGTACCGAATGCGATGATACCCATGTTTTCAATACTGGAATAGGCCAGCATTCGTTTGTATTCATTTTGTTTGAGAATAAAGGTGGCTGCCGCCAGAATGGATACCAGTCCGAATGTCATGAGAATGGTGCCGGAAAAATCACCCAGGCCGGCTGCCACCATTATCTTGTTTGTTTTAAAGATGCCCAGATAGGCACAGTTCAACAAAACCCCGGATAATAAGGCCGAGGCCGGACTGGGGGCCTCGCTGTGGGCATCGGGCAGCCAGGTGTGCATGGGGGCCAGGCCCATCTTTGTGCCGTATCCCACCAGGATAAAGACAAATCCCGCCTTGAGCCAGACCGGATCCAGCAGTTCGGCCACCGGTGTCAGCGCGGAAAAAGACATGGGCACATCCACTTTGGCAAGGTCCATGGCAAGGGTGAGGAACAAAGACCCCAGCAGGGCCATGGCTATCCCCACCGAACAAATAAGTACATACTTCCAGGTGGCTTCAAGGGACGCCCCCGACCTGTGGGTATAAATCAGCGGCGCACTGGCAAGGGTGGTGGCTTCAATGGCAATCCACAGCACCATGATATGGTCGGACAGGGTCACCATGGTCATGGTGGATAAAAACAGGAGCATAAACCCGGTAAAAACATTTTCAGCCTTGAGATTGCTCAGTTTCAAATAGGTTATGGTGTAAATGGAAATCAAAAAAAACAGCAGGGAAATCACCAGCAAAGACAGCAGTCCTTCGGGTGTCACTGCAAAATAACCGGAAAAAATGGCATCAGGTCTGTTTTTCCACAACAGCAAAGACAGTATGAGATGAACAACCCCTGTCCCAACCAGCAGCTGCCGTCCCAGGGTTCTGGGCAGAACAAAAGCCAGAAGACCGGTTATAAAAGGTGTGAGAAATACAATTTCAACCATGTGACAGCCCCTATTCCTTTAAGGTTCTCAAAAGTGTGGTATCAACATCATCAAAGGTCTGTTTGATATTCTGCAGGATAACAGCCATGATCATGACCCCGGCAAGCACATCCAGCAGGATGCCGAATTCAACAATATGCAGGGCCCGTAAAGAAAAGGTGGTACCCATGAGATAGATCCCGTTTTCCAGCATGATATAGCCGATGACCATGGCAATGGCATTTCGTCTGGCCATGAGCAGAAACATCCCTGTCACAAGCAGAGAAATGGCGGTGGGAAATAACAGCCGGGAATCACTGATGGAGGGAATATTGAGCTGGCGGCTGATGACCGTGGCCGCCACAATCAATACCAGACCGCAGAAAATGGATGCATGGTATCCGATAACAGGGGAAACATCTCTCTGAATAGCCACTTTTTTTATGGCAATGTGAATGCTCAAAGGGATAAGAATGCCCCGGATGATCAGGGTGGCAACAGTGAAAATCATGCCGCCGGTTTCCATGTCATGGCCGATGAAAAACGGGACAATGGAAACCACAATGCCTTGAAAGGCGATCACCTTGATCAATGCCGGAATCCGGCTGGAACCAAAGGCGAACAGCACCGACAGCAGCACCAGTGAGGACAGTATATTAACTGTATGCAGTATCATGTGATCAACTCCAGGGTAATGATGGTTGCAAAAAATGCCAGGGCAAAGGAGGTCAGCACAAACTGCGGCACCTTGTCCATGCGGTAACGGGCAATGACCGATTCCACAACCCCGACAATCATATACACGATGAGCAGTCCCGCCAGAAACAGCACCAGACCCAGGCCGGGAACACTGGTATCAAAGAAAAACATCAGCTGTGAGGTAATGGCGGCATAAAAAAACAACTTGCAGAAAGACCCCAGTTCGATCAGGGCAAAATCAGGCCCGCTGTGATCAAGCACCATGACCTCATGGATCATGGTCAGTTCCAGATGGGTGGCAGGGTCATCCACCGGTACCCGGGAATTTTCCGTCAACAGGATAATGAAAAATGCAATGACAATGAACAGCAGGGGCGCACCTGCGATCTGCCACAAGGCAAGGCTGCCGGTGCCGGCAAAATAGGCGGACAGGGAAAGTTCACCCGTCATCCGATAAAAAAAGATAAGAATCATGAACATGGCAGCTTCACAAATGATGGGAAAATAGGCTTCTCTTGCCGCACCCATGCCCTCGAAGGGCGATGCCGTGTCCATGGCCGCGGCAATGGTGAAAAAACGGCCCAGACCCATGAGGTATAAAATAAGAATCACATCCCCGTTGAATGAAAAAACCGGTGCATGGCCGGCAATGGGCAAAAACAGCAGCACGGTCAAAGCGGTGGCACAGGAGATAACCGGGCCCATCTTGAACACGACAGTGGTGCTTTTGCTGTAAACCGATCCTTTTTTAAACAGTTTTATCAGGGTGTAATAATTGATCAGCAGCGGCGGTCCTTTTTTGCCGCCGAAGAATGCCTTGACCTTGAGAATTACGGCTGAAAAAAACGGGGCCAGAAAAACGGCTGCCAGCCAGAGTAAAATGGATTCCATGATGAAACCTTTCTGTGTCGGTTGTTAAATAAAAAACAGCAGCAATATTATCGCCAGCAGGATATACCCGATATACAGGTGGATATCCCCGTGCTGAATCCACCGAAGCTTATCAAACAGATACATTACCGGCCGGACCGCCACCGTGTCCATATACCGTTCCGCAATATCATGAACACGGCTTTTATAGTGGGTGGCTGCAGGAAACCTGCCCGTAACAGGCATATGGTCTTCCTCCAGCGGGGCAGCTGCCCGGAAAAACCCGATGATGTCAAATGCATAGGAAGATCCGGTATACTGCATTTTTACGGTGGGCCGGGTAAATCCGCATCCCCAGGTACCGGATCGGGACAAGGGTTTTTTGGCATAAAAAACAGACCGGATCCCGGTGACCAACAGCACCACAACCAGGAACAAAAGTGCTGCAAAACTGATATTGCCGGCGATGTGTTGAAACGGGGCAAGGGGGATTCTTGCATACCCGAGATTCAGGGCAGACACTGCAGACAAAGCCATCTTAAAAAAGATGCCCGGAAAAATGCCGATCACCACACAGGCCGCTGCCAGTATTCCCATGGAAAACAGCATGGTTGAGCCGGTTTCCTTTTTGTTTTCAGCAGCTTTGGTCCGGGGTTCTCCCTGAAACACAATACCGATCACCCGGGTAAAACAGGCCAGGGCCAGCCCGCCGATGACCGCCAGGCTGATAACGGCAATGCTGCTCATCACAAAAGGCACATTGTCTAAAGCAATGCCCTTGAAACCGCCCATGAAAATAAAAAATTCACTGGCAAATCCATTGAAGGGCGGCAGACCGCAGATGGCAAGAGATCCTATAATAAAAGCTGCCCCCGTAATTTTCATGGACTTGAGCAGACCGCCCAGGGCATCAATGGAACGGGTACCGGTTTTGTGCACCACCATGCCCGCGCCCATGAACAGAAGGGATTTAAAAACCGCATGGTTGAGAACGTGGAAAAGCCCCCCGGAAAAACCCAGCACCGCCATGAGGGGATTGCCTGCAGACACACCGATCATGCCGATGCCGATGCCGATGAGAACAATACCGATATTTTCAATACTGGAATAGGCCAGCAGCCGTTTGATGTCCTGCTGCCCCAGGGCATACACCACCCCGAGGATACCGGAAACCACCCCTGCAACAAGCACCAGATTTCCGAAAACCGGGGTATGAAAATCCAGCAGGGCATAGATGCGCAAAATACCATAAATACCGATCTTGATCATCACCCCGGACATGACCGCGGAAATGTGGCTGGGGGCTGCCGGGTGGGCATGGGGCAGCCACACATGAAAAGGAAACACCCCGGCCTTGGAACCGAACCCGATAAAACAGAAAATAAAAATCAGTATTTTAGCGGTTTCCGGAATAAGTTCCATGCCGGCAAAGCCAAAACTGCCGGTATATCCGTACATGATGCCGAACCCGGCAAAAATGCACATGGCCCCCACATGGGAAAACACAAAATACAGAAAACCGGCCTTACGGTTTTCTGCAGAATGGTAGTTGTATATGACCAGGAAAAAAGAAGACAGGGACATGATTTCCCATGCCAGCAAAAAGGTGATCATATTGTCTGCTGTCACCACCAGGGCCATGGAAACCACCAGAATGGAAAAGAAAAACCCGGTCACCGCGGTTTTCAGCGAACTGCCCGGATCATCCATGTAATGAAAGCTGTAAACAGCTGCCAGCAGGCAGATCAGAAAAATCACCACCAGAAAAAATGCAGACAGCTTATCAATTTCAAATGCCAGAAAAAACAGGTTCAGGTATGGAAAAGAGGCAGAATGGATGACAGACCCGGACAGTTTGGCCACTGCATCCACCAGGCCCCATACACAGCCCGCACTGATGAGGATGGCACTGACTGCCCTTGAAAACACATGATGGCGGGCCAGCAAAAGGGACAATAGTCCGCCGGCCAGAATCAGACTGATAGCTGCAAAAAAATGACTCATTGGTTCCCACCTCTCCCTTATCGAAAATTTTTCCAGAATTCAGATCCGCTTTTCATATGGGAAACAACCGGTCTTGTCAAGGGGAGCAAAAAATTTGTTTCATTCTGAAACAGAATCTATGGTACCCTGCCCCGTCGTCCACATATTTATTCAGCAGCTTTGCCTTTTCAGGCACCTTGCTTTTCCATGTTTCGCCTTGACTTTTGGACGTAAGTTATTTAATTAATTTTTACCCCAAAGACAAAGGGAGAAGCAACCATGGGATAGGAAACACAATGTCAACATGCCATGCCATACCCGGCTGCAGCCGTTGCACCTGCAGGAAAGGATCCTGACATGGGACCAAGAATTCTGCTGGTGGATGATGAACAGGAATTTGTCCTGACCCTGGCCGAGCGCCTCCGGATGCGGGATATGGATTCCCATGCGGTCTTTGACGGATCTGCGGCCCTGGAACAGGTGCATTCCCATCCCCCCCGGATCCTGATCATTGACTTGAAAATGCCGGGAATGGACGGCATCCAGGTATTGAAACAGGTGAAACAGACCCATCCCGGGATCCATATCATTATCCTCACCGGTCACGGTTCGGAACAGGACAAAATCAACTGCATGAATCTGGGAGCATTTGCCTATTTCCAGAAACCCGTGGATATTGACCGGTTGAGCGCCGCCATCAGACAGGGATATGAAACTGCCCTCTCAGATGAGCGGGAAACTGCAGCACGGGACAGATATCTCGGGACAGGTTCTCCTTCGCCATGATTCCTCTTCACCGGCTCAAACCCGCCTTCTGGGACTTTCCAGACACCGCCGCCGGCCAAAGCGGGCTGAATCTCAAACGCAAATGGAAAATGCTCGTGCTGGTCACTGCTATCCTGGCCCTTTCCCCTCTGGTGATCATGACCCTGGTGGATTTCAGCTTGACCCGACGGACCATTGAAACCGAAGCCAACACCAGCATGCTCACCAGCCTGAACACCATTGCTGCGGTAATGTCGGCTTCCCTGGCGGAAAATGGTTCTGTATCCAGCACCACCCCCCTGTGGCACAACATTTTTCACCATGTAAACACAGGCATGGAAAATGATCTGTTTCTCATAGATAACACCGGGAAGCTGCTTACCCCTTCGGTTTATTACGGTTCCTCTGACAGCCGGACCAGCCTGGATGCAGGTCTTTTTTCCGGTTCAGAAGGCATCGTGAATAGCCAGGCTCCGGACGGCACCCCGCTGCTGGCCGGTTATGCAAAAATCACCGGCACCCCGCTGACACTGGTACAACTGCAGAAAGCGGACCGGCTCAGAGATCTCTGGCTCAAACCCCGGCTCAAACTGCTCTGGTTTCTGTGCGCCAGTATCGGTTTCATCCTGCTGTCCATCATGGGCATGGCCACCTTTCTGGTGAACCGGCTCCATAAATCTGAACGCAGACGTATCGAGGCCCTGCACCATGAAGAGCATGCGAACCGCCTGGCATCCATCGGCCGCCTGGCATCGGGTGTGGCCCATGAAATCAACAACCCCCTGGATATCATCAACCAGAAAACCGGGTTGATCATCGACCTGCTGACCCTGGAAAAGCAGGCCCGGCCGGACCAGCGGCTGCTTCCCCTTGCCCAGGATGTGCTGGAAGCGGTGAAACGCTGCGGCACCATTACCCGGCAGCTGCTGGATTTTGCCAGGCATATGGAACCCTGCGTGGAGCCGGTGGATATGGAAGAGGTGATCTCCCAGGTGCTGGCCCTGC
>JAWOEP010000091.1:0-7525 GCA_046482705.1 Desulfotignum sp. | reverse complement strand
TATTTCTTATCAAGCGGGAACCGCCTCACAATAAGTGATCCAGCCCCACCTAGCCCCATAACAATCATTTTATTTGCTGTCATTTTTCAATTCCCCCACTGCCTAACTCCTCAGTTCCTTTCAACAAAACAAGAAAATGAGGATGGGTTTCCGGCGTTACATTATTCCAAAATCGTAATTTCAAACTATCTTCTGCATGGTTAACAGCAAGCATTGTGCCAGTATGGATTAATGAAGTTTCTAAACAATAAAAGGTTGATTTTTTAGAATATTTTTCAAAAAGCCACGAGTGAGGACTGCTTAAATTCCTGAAATCTTGTCTTTTTGTTAATTAGTTTTAAAAAAGTTGTTAGCCGGACTTAACAGCCACATCCACAGCTTTCATCCGAACATCATTTTCGGATTCAGCCATCAGCCGGCAAATCGGATAAATTCTTAATGGATTAGGCAAAAGGACTACAATTTTCCTCAGAATGGCCTATGCCGAAGATCCCCTCAAGATCTACTGAAAAGACCCGATTCTGGACAAAGGGCGTTTCGAGGTGTTCGATGTACTCAAAACTGGCCGAAGCATGTCCCTGGGCAAGACCATGCCTATTCCGCTTCTGCCTGAACCGCTCGTTTTTATGGATCGCCTTCTGGGGCCTCACCCGTTGACAGCATGATTGCTGAAGTGCTGGTGAAACGGGGGAGGCCGTGGAAGCCGGATCCGTGCTGGTGCAGTTCATGAAGGAGGAAACCTGCAGCATCAATCCGGAACTGCTGGAAGGCCCAGACGCCGGTCATAGATCGCTTTGACCTCCTCGGTCATCTCTTTGAACCGTTCAGACCTCACCAGGGGCTTTTTCTCCTGCAGGGTCAGGCGATGGACCTTCTGGCGCAGGGTAATATAGGCTTTCTGCAGGATGCCGCTTTCCTCCCCGGAAATCAGCCCTTCACAGCTCAGCCCTTCCAGGAGCCGGACATTGTCGGTCCACACCGTGATATCCGGGTACCGGGCCCCGTGCCTGAGTGTCAGATACTGCACCAGAAATTCGATATCCACAATGCCGCCGGGACCCTGTTTGAGGTCAAACATCCCTTTCTCCGGTTTCAGCCGCTGGGTGCGCATGCGTTCACGCATCTCTCTGACCGCCTGTTTGAGTTCATCTTCCGGCCGGGGGGTGCACAGGGTTTTCTGCCGGATCACACTGAAGCGGTTGCGCACAGATTTGTCGCCGGTAATGGGCCTGGCCCGGATCAGGGCCTGGTGTTCCCAGGTCCAGGCCTGGTTTTCCAGATACTCTTCAAATGCCGAGATGTGAGAGACGATCATGCCCGCATCCCCGCCCGGCCGCAGCCGCATGTCCGCCCCGTAGAGGGTGCCGGCCGGGGTATGCATGGTCAGGGCGTGAATGATGCGCTGGGCCAGGTTGGCATAGAACCGGACGGTTTCAATGGACCGTTCTCCACCCGTGGTATCCCCCTGTTCCCCCAGGTACAAAAACACCAGATCCAGGTCGGATTTGTACCCCATTTCCAATCCCCCCACTTTGCCGTAAGCCACGATGGCAAACCCGCAATGGTCGATGTCTTCTTTTGACACACCCGGCGGGCATCCGTATCTGGTGGTGACAATATGCCAGGAAATCTGCAGTACCTGTGCAAGAACGGTTTCCGCGATATAGGTAAGATGGTCACTGACCTTCATCAACGGATAATCCCCGCTCACATCAGCGGCTGCCACCCGCAGGGTATTGACCTGACGGAAAACATTCAACTCCTCCAGAAGATACTCCAGGTCGTGGGGATCTATTTTGGCCATCCGGGCGGCCATCTCCCTTTCCAGTGCCGCTTTTTTCGGCGGCGCATACAGGGTGGCCGGGTGCAGCAGTTCATCCAGCAGCACCGGATGGCTGGAAAGAAAAGAGATAATCCAGGGACTTTTTGCGGCCAGGATGACCAGGGTATCCAGGGCCTGGGTGTTTTCAATGAGCAAAGACAGATAGGTGGTCCGGCGCTCGATGGTGATGATCAGGTCCACCAGCCGGACCAGCACCGCTTCGCTGTCTTTGGCCTGACCCACTTTTTTCAGCAGCACCGGCACCAGGCGGGCCAGTTTTTTTCTGCCGCCGGGAGTGAGGCGCAAGGTATTGGGATGGGAAGCCAGTGATCTGAGTATTGACAGCACCCGGTCGGGATCCGCATATCCGGCCACTTCGATGGCTTCCGGGGAAAACTGGGGATCGTTGATGTTCATCCACATCTCTTTTAATTCCCTGGCAGCCGCATCTTTGCGCTCATCCGTCTCCGTGACCAGCAGCTGGGAAAAATGACCGTGAACAGCGGCCAGAACCCGGTCCAGCTTTTCCTTGAACCGGCTGAAAGAATCAAACCCCGTGGAAAGGGACAGAATCTGCTGATGGTCCGGATGTTCCGGAATATCATGGGTCTGCAGGTCCTGATACTGCTGAAGCCGGTTTTCCACGGTGCGCAAAAAGGTATACGCATCCCTCAAATCATCCCGGGTGGCGCTATCGATACAGTCGTGGACCACCAGCTGGTCCAGGACCTGTAAAATCCCCGGAGTCTGCAGAGCGGGCTCTACCCCTCCCCGGATAAGCTGGAACAGCTGGCCGAAAAATTCGATCTCCCGTATCCCGCCGGCCCCCACTTTGATGTTGTTTTTCAACCGCGCGTTTTTCACCTGCAGGGTGATGCGCTGCTTCATGTCCCGGAACGAATCAAATGATCCGTAATCAAAATAACGGCGGAAGATAAATCCGTTGAGATTGTGGAGCAGCAGACGGCCGGCAGCCAGATTCCCTGCCACTGGGGCAGCCTTGATCATGGCGTACCGTTCCCATTCCCGGCCCTGGGTCTGGTAATATTCCTCAAACGCATCTGTGCTCATGACCAGCGGGCCGCTGTCCCCAAAGGGCCGCAGCCGGGTATCCACCCGGTAAAAATGGTTGCCGCCGGAGCCGGCAAAAAAGGACAAAAACTGCTTGCACAGCCGGGTGAAAAAATCCTGGTTAGAGGTCTTGATCCGGCCGTCCAGCCAGGTGTTCCCTTCTTTGGGATACACAAAGACAAGATCAATGTCCGAAGAAAAATTCAGCTCTCCGGCCCCCAGTTTTCCCATCCCCAGAACCACCATCTGCTGGGCATGGCCGTGCTTGTCCATGGGGGTGCCGTGGGCGGCACACAATTTTTCATAAAGGAGATCAAGGGCACGGGAAACGCAGGCCATGGCAAGGTGTGACAGATCGGACAAAGTTTCGGACAGATCCGCCTTCCCGGCCAGATCCCGCCAGGCGATGCGGATGATCTCCCGGCATTTGAAATCCATCAGCAGTTTGCGTGCCTGTTCTGCATCGGCTTCGGCAGTGATCTGTTCGGCCCGGTCCGGGTACCATCCCGGCTTTCTGAAGGCAACCAGATCCTTTGAGGCTGACAGGTCATGGAGTATGCCCGGATCTTTTGCCAGGCATTCCGCCACAAAATCACTGAACAGAAACACCCGGATCAGGTCCTCAGAGTCCACACCAAAGGCATCCAGATCCTGCCCGGATGTTTTAAGACGGTCATAAAACCGGTCCAGGCGGGTTATCAAAAGGGTTTTCAAAGAAGGGGACAGACCGGGAAATACGGTATCGATCATCCGGGCATCGGGTTTGTCATCCATGGCACCGCCAGACAGTTACGGGTTGTCTTTTTTTTTTAACATGCTTTTTTCAGCTTTCATACATAATATTTACTGTGTCTTTTATCAAGCCCCGTAAGCACACGGGTCCAGGTCGGTGTTAAAAAAGTGAATAATTATTTTCTTTTCAGCCGGATCACGATATAATATCGGGATTATCAACTTGAAGTCGAAATTCATATTACAAGAATAGCATGAAGGAGTAAAAATCAATTTCTGGCGTTTGTTTGAAATAAAATCCATGTTCCGCATGCTCCAGGCATCTGCCGTCATTTTTTTTCTGGTCATGGTGTCTCCTTTGCAGGGACAGGCCGGCACCCGAACCATCGCCGTACCCATGGCCCTGGATTATGGCATGCTCGCTTCCCTGGCAGCCAATGCCGTGTTTACAGGTCCGGAAAAACAGGCCGTACTAATGGAAGATGCAGACGGTTGTCAGACCATCCGGGTGTCTGAACCGGGTTTCCGAGAATCAGACGGAAGCCTGTTTCTGGACATGCGGGTTCATGTCCGGTACGGTGTTTCCGCCGGCACTTTCTGCCTGTTTCCTGTCTCTTTTGACGGATACCTGGTGACCCGCCAGCAGCCGGTGCTGGATCCAAAAACCTGGCAGCTGCGGTTTACCACCCTGTCCTCCCGCCTGGAAACCCTGGACCGCAAACCGGCCCGGCTGGCGGATTATATCTGGCAGCGGGCCCGGGGGAATCTGCCGGGACTGCTGGACGGCATTACCATCGACCTGGGTATCCCCCGAACCGCACTCGAAAAATTTCTAAAAGCTGTCCTGCCAGAAGACAAACCCGACAATGTCCTCAGGATTGTTGACAGCCTTCGGCCCGGCCCGGTTGACATCGGGAAAACCGGTTTGTCGTTTCAGCAGCAGATGGATATTCCGGACACCATTTTCCAGAAATCCGCGCCATCAGCCCCGGCTGTTCTTTCTCAGTACCATAGGCAGGCATTCATCAATGCCTGGGAAACCTGGGATGCATTTGTGGTCCACCTGATCACTGCACTGTCATCCCGGCCCCTGACTCCGGATGAACAGCACATTTTACTGGATGTGCTGCTGCGGCTGCGGTACGCTTTCTCCGAAGAACTGGAAAAACCCGATCCCGGAACAGATGATTTTGTCCGCAGACAGTTTACCATGAGCTGGGAGCTGATGTCCCCGGTTTTCAGGCACCACTTCAAGGAATCCGGCACCGATTCCATGCTGGGGTACCTGGCTTTTTTTTCCGCTGCCGATTCCCTGGTGACCCTGGACCGGCTCGGCCCTTTGCTGGGGCTGGACATCAGCCGGCAGGGCCTGCACCAGCTGGCAGCCCTGGTGGCCGAAGGCAAGGCCCCGTCACTGAATTATGATCCTGATATATCCCCTCACCTGAAAAATACCCTGGGGATCGGGCAGCCCGGATCAGGCCGGACCGACAGGCATTTCAGGCTTAAACAGCTGTCGCATCTGTACCGCCTGATTTTTGGTACAGCCTTTGCCCGGGCCGATATTCCGGAAAAGCACCTGTTTCATGCCCGGCAATGGCTCCTGTACCAGGAATCACCGGCTGCCTACCTTGAAAAAACCATCCGCCTGATAAAAGAACAGACCGAAGAGAAACTGCAGGATACCCGGATCCCTGGGGACCGCCATGCCATGTTCCGCCGGACGGTTCTGGCCACTGCGTGGCAGGAAAGCTGTTTTCGGCAGTTCATTGAAGCACAGGAATCCATTAGTTACCTGCGCTCCTACAACCGGACATCTGTGGGCATCATGCAGATCAATGAACGGGTATGGCGCGGCATCTACGACCAGGACAAACTGCGCTGGGATATCGCCTACAATGCCATGACCGGGTGTGACATTCTTGCGCTGTATTTCACCCGGTATGCGGTACGCTGGCAAAAAAAACAGCCTGAGCCGGCAGTTGATGACGATTTTCTGGCCGGGATGCTGTATGCCATGTACAATGGCGGCCCGGGGCACCTGGAAAAATATGTTCAGCGCAGCAGCGATCCAGACAGCAGCTATCTGAGCGACCGGCTTTTCCGGGAAAAGTGGACATGGGTCAAACAGGGGGACCTGGATCAGATCGGTCGCTGCCTGGCAGGCCGGCCCATACCATTTGAACATTGAGTATTTTATCTCCGGCAAAGAATACCCCATGGGTTTATCTGTAACTTTCAAATGACTTGAACCGAAAATAATGAAAAACAAAACCAAAGGCCAGATGGAGGCTGAAATCAGCGAAGCCGTGATACAGTTTGAAAAAGAATTTATGGGTCGCGGTCCATTAGAAACCAAAACCTATATCATTGATGACATGGTACTGGTAAGACTCAAGAATGTGCTCACCCAGGCGGAATTGAAGCTGGCTGAGATGCATAAACATAAGGATGGCAGAGAGCTGGTAAAGCGGATGCGGATTGCGCTGCTGGAACAGGGCAGGCCGTTGCTTGTGGAAGCGGTGGAAAAAATTCTGGGGATCAAGGTAAGGAGCCTGCACACCGATATCAGCACTGTCACCGGGGAAAGGGTGATCCTTTTCACCCTGCTCGCTGGCCCCGCAATTGCAAGGGACAGAATGTAAGAACGCATGGCGGTGCATGGAGGGGGCAGCCTTCACGGGGATGGTGAAATTGTGGTTGACAACCTTTAAAATATATGGTTTAAGGCAATAAGAATCTGCCGGAAGATGGTGTGCTGCACAATTTCTCCGGGGGGTGACTTGTAATGACAAAGTCTTAGCGTTGGAGCGGGTCCTCTGTTGTTTTTCAGAGGGCGCAGGAAAAATATAAGGCCGTTGTCTGTTCTGCTGGAACAGACAACGGCCTTTTTTTGTGGTCGGCTGACAAAAAAATTACAGGGAAGCGCTTCATTGACTGAGCGAAATTCAACATAATGAAAAAAATGGAGGAAAAATAATGATTTATCGAAATCACGCTGGTGACAAACCCATTGTGCATGCAACAGCAACGATTCATCCATCAGCCGTGGTGATCGGCAATGTGCAGATCGGTGAGAAAGTGTTTGTGGGACCCAATGCAGTCATCCGTGCAGACGAACCCTGCCCGGAAGGAAAAGTGGAATCTATTGTCATTGGATCCGAGGTCAATATTCAGGACGGTGTGATCATTCATGCCCTGGGCGGTTCGCCGGTGCACATCGGAAACGGGGTTTCCCTGGCCCATGGCGCCGTCATCCACGGACCCTGTCATATTGGTGACAACTGCTTTGTCGGTTTTAAAAGCGTTGTTTTCAAGGCCCGTATAGGTGAAGGAATTGTCATTCAGCACCAGGCACTGGTGGAAGGGGTGGAAATCCCCGATGGCATGCATGTGCCCTCCATGGCCGGCGTATTCACTGAAGCGGATGTCCATGCCCTTAAGCCGGTAACCCCCGAGCTGACTGAATTTGCTGAAAAGGTGCGAAAAACCAATGTTTTTCTGGCGGAGGTGGCTTGACATGAATCATGCTGGCCCCCTTGTAAAACCTGTTGTTGCCGTGGTTATGGGCAGCAAATCCGATTATGAGGTAATGAAGGAAACTGCCAGGGTGTTTGCTGATTTCAAAGTGCCATACGAGATCCGGGTAATTTCCGCCCACAGGACCCCGGATCAGGCTCATGATTTCGCTGTCAACGCCGAAGACAGAGGCCTTCAGGTCATCATTGCAGCCGCCGGCAAGGCAGCCCATCTTGCCGGCGTTTTGTCGTCTCTTACTACCCTGCCGGTTTTCGGGGTACCCATGACCACATCAGATCTGGGCGGGCTGGATTCTCTGCTTTCCACTGTCCAGATGCCCGCCGGCATCCCGGTGGGTACCTTTGCCATCGGAAAAGCCGG
>JAWOEP010000345.1:0-5924 GCA_046482705.1 Desulfotignum sp. | reverse complement strand
CGCAAGCGCACCAAACAGTTCCAGCTGAGCACCAATGTCATTGTTGCCAATATTTTCAAGGTGCTGCGCCTGCTCCAGAAGGAGGACAACCAGATTTCCTATAATTATTACCAGATCATCCGGCGCCTGCAGAAACTGTCCGACGGATACAGAGACACGGTTATCCGCAGCACCATGCATGTGGCCAACCGCCACAAAGGCCTTTTACCGGTGCAGGTGGAAGAACTCATGGAAATCAAAAAAATCATCCTCAATATCTTTTTAACAGTGGAAACCGCTTTGGCAAGAAAGCAGATCGTGGACTGCCAGGAAATCGTGGAGCAGTTTCATTACCTGCGGGAGCTGGTGGATGATTTCAATGCCAACCAGATTGAACGTATCCGCGATGATTCCTCGAAAACACGGTTGAGCATCCTGTTTTATGCCATCTCCGGCAATTGCGTGATGATGGCCAAACAGCTGGTCAAACTGCTGGACATATTCAATGAGGCATTTAAACTGGAACGGTCGAAAAACCACAAAGACGGATCTGTCTGCTCAGACCGCCACCTGGATTAACCGGGATGGTGAGCTGTTAGCTGTTAGCTCTTAGCTGTTAGCTGAATACTGATGTTGACGGCTGACGGCTTTCATACAAAAAAAGGCCCTGTTCCGTTTTTCGGAACAGGGCCTTTTTATTATTACAACACGGAAGAATCTTGAATCAGATTACATCTTGCTGCCTTCTGCATGGCTCTGCAGTTTTACCTCAACCTTGTCGGTGAGGCCGGCATAGTATTCTCTCAAAAGAACCAGTACTTCGTCACGGCCGAAATGGTCAACCACCTCTTCATTATTGGAAAGGGCATGGCGCAGTTTGGTTCCGGACAGAATCACCCGGTCTTCTTTTGTATGGGGGCAGGTTTTCATGGAAGCCATGCCGTCACACTTGTAGCAATAGAAGGTCCAGTCAATCTTCAAAGGTTCGCAAAGCAGACGTTTGGCGTCTTCTTCGGGCGTGGGAATCTGCTCAAAGATTTCCTGGGCCTCGAACAGGGTGTAAAAGTCACCAACACCGGCATGGTCGCGGCCGATGATCATTCTGTTAACCCCGTAGTTCTGGCGGAAGGTGGCATGGAGCAGGCCTTCTCTGGGACCGGCATACCGCATGTCAAGGGGATAACCGGCATTGACAACGTTATCCGGGACAAAATAGTTTTTGATCAGTGTATCAATGCATTTGATCCGGACGTCTGCAGGGATGTCACCTGGTTTCAGGTTTCCGATAAGAGAATGGATCAGCACACCGTCACAGACATCCAGGGCAATTTTGCACAGGTGTTCATGGGATCTGTGCATTGGGTTTCTCAACTGCATGGCAGCCACGTTGGCCCAGCCTCTTTCATCAAAAATGGCACGGGTTTCCGCAGGTGTCAGGTACACCCCTTTGAATTTTTCCGGAAATTCACCCTCGGACAGCACTTTTACAGGGCCGGCAAGGCAGAACTCTTTTCGGGCCATAACCATCTGGACTCCGGGATGGTCTTCCATGGCCACTTTCCAGAAAACGTCATCAGCAGACTCTTCTCCGTGTCCCTTGTATACTTTTTCACATTCCCATTTTTTCTCGTCTTCACCCATTTCAAACTTTTCTTCCACCTTCATGGTGGCAAAGATCTCGCCGTTTCTTTCCAGGGTGATCTCATCCCCTTCATTGATCTCGGCGGCATCTTCCTTGGAAGCATCCAGCATTACCGGCACCGGCCAGAATGTGCCGTCAGCCAGCAGAAAATCTTCACATACACCTTTCCAGTCCGCTTTGGTCATGAAACCGTTCAACGGGCTGAAACCACCGATTCCCAGCATGATCAGATCACCTTTCACCTGGGAAGAGATTTCGATCTTTTTCAGACCCTGGGCTTTTTTGAGTTCCGCTTCCAGCTCCGCACCTTCAAGCTTGCAGCATACCAGACCTTTTCCACCGTGGGGGGCTACTAATTTAGACATATAACGCATTCTCCTTACAATTTATATATTAACCCAAACCTAATAAATGTTGTTTCAACATTTATTTAAAATTTTTATTAAAAATCTTGTAAGATTTAATGATGATTGGCAAATTTGTCAAGAATTTTATTTATTTATCTGTAAAACACGTGAAATATCCTGCATGGCCAGGGCATGAATGTCTGCTTCAAGACCGGGATTTTTAAAGGCTGCAAACACGGTTCCGGCAGCCCGGGCTGCCTGCTGGTCATATAAGGAATCCCCGATGAACAAAATCTGGTCCGGAAGCAGAGAAAACCGGGCCATGATTTTTTCCAGCTGTTCCGGATGGGGTTTGGCTTTTTGCACATCAGCGGCTGTAACCACCATATCAAACATATCAGCCAGGCCGTAATCTTTGAGCACCTTTTCCATGGTGTCGGTGCGGTTGGTGGCAACAGCCCGGATATAGCCATGGGATGCCAGGTCTGCCAGAAGCGGAGTAAGCCCGTGTTCCATTTTCATGTACGGAATGAATTTATGGTACCCGATCTGCTTCAGACAGTGAAACACAGGTGCATGGTCGGTGATGTCGGCAAACAGATATACAACGGCATCGGCAACCGTCATCATGTGCACCTGTGCAAACTGCTCATCTGTCAGAGCCGACCTGTCAAAATGTGCCAGCACCTCATCATAAAATTTGCGGTTGGCTAATGCTGTATCAAACAGCACCCCGTCACAGTCGAATACCACAGCCTTGATATTTGATATATTCATGTTTGTCTCTTTTTTTTTGAGGTTCGGATATAAAAAGGAAAAATCAACTGATAACGTCTGTATTCATGATTCCGGCATTTACTGTTTCACACAGTCCCTTTTCATGACAGATCTTTTTTCCATCCACCTGGTTCACCCGCACCGCACCCATGAGGGCATTGGTCGCAAAGATATTGGGAAAGGTTACCAGTTCATGGACATGGATGGATTTGTATCCTGCCGCATAGCCCTGGCGCTCCAAACCGGATACAGCTGCTGCCAGGGTCACCCCGGGCAATGCATGGGGTGACGTCGGCACAATCACCTGCCTGTCCCGTATGATCAGAATATTGCAGGTACTGGTTTCGGAAACAGTCTGATCAGGATTCAGGATCAATGCTTCATCTGCCCCCTGGTCCCTGGCATACTGGCCGGCCTGATCATAAAACAGGTAATTCAAGGTCTTGTGGTCTGCCAGGGGGGTTTGCCTGGGATACGGATAGGTCACAAGATCCAGTCCGGTTTTACCCAGCACTGTAAGCCGGTGATGGTAAGGCCTGGCAAAGGCGGCCAGAAATCCCGGTTTTGCCATGATAATCTTTACCGCTGCAGTTACAGTTTCCAGGCCATTTTCCCTCACCAGCAGGTCCACCACCCTGGACCAGGTGATATCCGGCGGGTCTGTACCGAACAAAGCCTTCCAGGAACGGTACATGCGCTGTATATGGGCGCTCAGCAGCACAGGTTCTGCTTTTTCCACCCGGATGGTCTCAAAAACCCCTGCTCCGTATTGAAATCCCGGGATATCCGCCGGCACCACTGCCTGGTCCTGGTACACTATTTTCCCGTTAACCCAGGCTCGGGGGCCTTTTTCACAATGGCCGTCTGCACCCCGGGTCAGGGTTTCCATGATGGTCTGCCCCTTGTCCAGGGTTTCCTGAAACTCTTTTTCAGGATCAGAATCATACACAATACCGCCCCCCACGGAAAAAAAAATCCGGTTTTCCCTTATGGTGGCGGTGCGGATGGCAATGGACAGGTCCATGGTGTCATGGAAGCTGATATACCCGATGGCACCGGTATACACATGGCGCTTGACCGGCTCCAGTTCATCAATGATCTCCATGGCACGGATCTTGGGACACCCGGTGATGGAGCCCCCGGGAAAACAGGCCTTTAACAGGTCCATGCCGGTGCTGGAAGGGCAAAGCGTCCCCTGGACCACAGACACCAGGTGAAACACGTTGTCATAAGGTTCCAGGCGTTTATGTTCCACGACTTTTACAGACCCGTGGGTGGTGACTTTGGACAGATCATTGCGCATGAGGTCCACGATCATGGTCAGTTCTGCATCATCCTTGGTGCTCGCGGAAAGCATCTCACCGTTTTTTGCATCTTCTTCCGAAGTGGTTCCCCTGGCAATGGTGCCTTTTATGGGACGGGTCTCCACCTGCCGCCCCATCTGACGGACAAACCGTTCCGGTGAGGTGGAAACAATCTGGTGATCCCCCCCCTGAATATATGCAAAAAACGGGGCTGGATTCCGCTGGAACAATGCCAGAAACAGGGCATAGGCATTGCCTGAAAACCCGGTTTCAAACCGCTGGGACAAATTGGCCTGGTAGATATCTCCGGCAGCAAGGTACTGGATGATTTTTTTTACCGCGGCCAGGTATTCGTTTTTTTCAAATCCGGACACAAGTCCCCTGTCATCAATACAGAACCCTGTATCGGAATCCGGCTGCCGGGTATTCTCCCATAATCTGTGTTTTAGCCCATTGATATAGGTCTTCGGGGGCACATCAGATGCGGTGTTTTCCAGGAGGGGAATAAAAAGGGTGATATTCTTTGAGATTGTGTTCTGTACCAGAATCATGGACGGGGCATACACACAGATATCGGGAAGACCGGTACCGACACAGGTCTGCGGCAGGTCTTCAATCAGGTCCTTGAGATCATAGGCAAAATATCCCATAAGGCCGGCTGCCAAGGGTCCCGGGTTTTCTGCATCTTTCAGATGACAATGATCCAGCACGGTCTGCAGGCAGGCAAAGGGGTCTGTATTCAGGGTCCAGGTGTTTTCCCGGCAGGTAACGGCAATTTTGTTACCGAATGCCTTTATGGAAAGCCAGGGCAGGATCCCCAGGATATGATACTGGGATGCATCCAGGTTTCCACCGGATAAAAGCATCACCGTGCCCGGCATATGGTTGAACCGGGCGGCGAACTGCCCAAGGGGTTCAGGCAGGTCAATGTCTTCCTGCCAGACAGAAACCACCTTTGGCAGTTGTGTCACCCACTGGCTCATCTCAGAAAAGGATTCATCCGTTTTTCATTCATCAGGGTGGTTTCCGGACCGTGTCCGGTATAAACCACAGTGTCTTCCGGCAGGTTCAGCAGCTTATTTTTGATACTGGCAATCAATGTATCGTAATCCCCGCCAGGCAGGTCGGTCCTGCCGATGGATCCGGCAAACAGGGTATCTCCTGCAAACAGATGACCTTTGGTGTAAAGACATATACCGCCTCTGGAATGCCCCGGGGTATGGATCACCGTAAGGGTGATGGTCCCGAAAGTTATCTTGTCCCCGTCATTGAGCAGCATATCCGGCTCCGGAGAATTTTCAGCAGCCAGACCGAATGTAGCGGCCGACCTGGACAGTTCCGAAAGCATGGGGGCATCGTCGGGATGTATGGCCAGCACCGCTCCGGTGACCTCTTTCATTTTTTTATTGGCGCCCACATGGTCAAAATGGCCATGGGTATCGATCAGATAAGCAACTTTCAGCTCTGCCTCGGCAAGCGCCATGAGTATCCGGTCCGGTTCATCTCCCGGATCTATCACCACCGCTTCTTTGGTTTGTTCACATCCCAGAATAAAACAATTGGCCATGATGGGACCTACTGACAGTTTCTTTATTATCAAAACACCCTCCTTGTGGTATTGCATTTGTGTAGTTACATGAATATGTATCCGGAATATATTTACCGGTCAAGGGACAGCCGGATCTGGTCCAAAATACCATTGATAAACGGACCAGACTCCCGGGACCCGTATTTTTTTGCGATATCCACTGCCTCGTTTATGGTGACCGAAGGGGGGATATCCTGGTGCCTGAGCAGCTCAAAGGCGGCAATGCGCATGATATTGCGGTCCACCCCGGGCATTCTGGATATTTTCCATTTTCTGGAATAGGTTTT
>JAWOEP010000457.1:0-3754 GCA_046482705.1 Desulfotignum sp. | reverse complement strand
GGCCTGATAGTTATTTTTACACTGCCTGCTGCAGAAACAGTCCTCACCGGATTTGTCCTGGCCGGTATCCTGGTTGTAATTGTTCACGGCATCTTTTTATACCGGCTCTTTCACAGAGATCAGGCAGAAATAAAAGGGCCTGCCCTTCCGGACGGTGAAATGAATATTGCCCGCATGCGCTCTTTTCAGTCACCGCTGGTGGTCAGCAGTATCTGTGTCTGGCTGGTGATGATGTCCGAGCGCTGGGCCCTGCAGTATTTCGGCAGCCCGGAAGAGGTGGGCGGATATGCAGCGGTATATCAGCTGGCATTCATTCCCATGCTGCTGGTCAGCAATTTTATGGTTCTGCTCATAGAACCGGTTTTGTATCAGGTGGTGGAACCGGGTGGTAAAACCGCATCTTCCGGTCAAAGACAACAGATTAACAATTATGCGGTTCTGGGCATTATGACTTTTTCTGTTTTTTTGTCTGTGCTGCTTTTTTTTACATACCCCATGGCCGGTACATTTTTGCTGGGAGTTGAGTTCCGGGCTTACAGCTGGATGTTTCCCTGGCTTTTTTTTGCAGGTGGGTGTTTTGCAGCTGCCCGGCAGCTGCTGTTAAAATTCAGCTATGACATGCGTACCGACCTGCTGGCAGTTATCTGGGGTGTGGTCGCAGCTGCTGCTGTTACAGCCTATACTGCGGGGGCGTTTTACTGGCAGGTGAAAGGTATACTGGCAGCGGTTGTGGGTGTTAATGCGGCATTGCTTGTGTTTTCAGCGATTTTGGTAAATAAAAACCGTGCATCCGAACCTGTAAAAGAACCTGAAAAAATCATATCCGGAGGATGAAAGCGTAACATGGGTACCATCCCTTTTAAGTGGCGGCTTTATTCTTTGTTTTATACGTGGTATGGCAGAACAGCCATGCTGGGCAGGAACAGCAAAAAAAAGGTTTTTTGCATCGGGTTGAACAAAACCGGCACCACTTCCTGGGCCCAGGCCATGAATGATCTGGGGTATCGGGTGGGAAACGAACGGGCTGCGGAAATTTTTTTTGATGACTGGGCCCAGAAAAAATATTCACGTATTTTGCGCTTTTGCAACAGTGCCCAGGCATTCCAGGATGTGCCGGTCAGCCTGCCGGGGTTGTATGTAAAACTGCACCAGCGGTTTCCTGAGAGCAGGTTTGTTCTTACCATCCGGGATTCTGCACAGCAATGGTACCGCTCTGTGACCCGGTTTCATGCAAAGATCTGGTCTGAGGAAGGCCATTGCCCTCCCACACGCCGGGATCTGGAAAATGCGGTATACATCTATAAAGGATGGCCGGCCGCCTTCTGCCGGCAGGTGTTTCAGACGCCGCCGGAAGATCCCTACAACCGGGATATCCTGCTGAAATTTTACAGGGATCATGCAGAATGTGCAGGGGAATATTTTTCAAAATATCCAGAATCCTTTTTACAGATCAATGTGGCAGCACCAGGGGCATTGAAAAAAATGTGTACGTTTCTCGGCAGGCCCTATGCAGGTGGAGAATTCCCATGGAAAAACCGAATGTCGGAATAGCCCGGATATTATGCAGAAACAAATAATTGCAGATATTATGCCGTATGTGAGTGTGTGGGTCATTACCTATAACCATGCAGGATTCATCGGGCAGTGCCTGGACAGCATCCTGATGCAGAAAACCGGGTTTGCATTTGAAATCTGTATAGGAGAGGATGATTCCAGTGACGGTACCCGTGAGATCTGTCAGGCATATGCAAAAAAATATCCGGATATCATTCGGCTTTTTCTCAGAGACAGGAACGATCCCGCGCGCCAGGGGTGTGAAGGGGTGTGGCAGTTCAATTTTATTGAGACCTTCAGGGCCTGCCGGGGAAAATACATTGCCATGTGTGACGGGGATGATTTCTGGACTGATCCCATGAAACTGCAGAAACAGGTGGATTTTCTGGAGCAGCATCCGGATTGTTCAGGGTGTTTTCATAAAATTTCAACCGTGAGTGAAACCGGACAAATCCTTGTCCCGGATATGGGGTACCCGCCCAAACGGCAGGAAAGATATACCCTGGATTATCTGCTGCGCTACAGCAATTTTTCTCCCATGTTCAGTGTTGTTTTCCGGAACCATCCGGATGCAGCACCCGGCTGGATAAAAAAAGCACCATTTGGAGATATGATCGTTCATGCCGGAAACCTGCACCATGGAGATTACGGGTTTATCGACCAGGTTATGGGCAGTTATCGGATTCACCATGGCGGCCTTGCCAGTGGGACCTCCCGTCTGCATAATGTCAAGGCCGCTTTGACGGTTTATCGGTTGATCGGCAGACATCTGGATTTGGCAGACAGACCTGCTTTTCATGTGGGTGTCCGGGCATTGAAACTTTCATATCTGGCTGAATGGGTGATGCAGAAGATAATCCCGGCTAAAGCAAAGAAATGGCTGGATAAGGTGTATGGCACAAAAATGCGGTCTCGTATCCGCAGAATTTTATTTTAACTTTTTTTTGTGACAAGGTTCGGCTGGCTGCTATGCAGGATGTACAAGGGGCAAAAAAACACATGCGCAGGAAAATATGTCTGGTGGCCACTGTACCGGTCACGGTGAAAGCGTTTCTTGTACCGCATATAAAAAAACTTGCACCTGAATATGATGTTACGGTGGTGACCAATTGTTCAAAAGAAGAATTTCTGGATATGGGGTTGCCGGAAAATGTCAGATTCAAACGAATTCCCTTTGTCAGAAATCCCCACCCTGGATATGATGCGGTCTGCCTTGTTGCACTGTGCGGTTTTTTCTGGAAAAATTCATTCAACATTGTCCATTCTTTTATGCCGAAGACCGGACTGCTGGCAATGACTGCCGCGCGGCTGGCAAAAGTTCCTTTACGGCTACATACGTTTACCGGTCAGGTGTGGGCCACCAGAAAAGATCCGGCACGCTGGCTGCTGAAAATGATTGACCGGTTTTTTGCATCACAGGCCTGTTTTGTGCTGGCTGACAGCTGGTCACAGCGTAGTTTTTTGTTAAAGGAAAGGGTCATTGAACCGAACCGTTCAACGGTGCTTTTAAAAGGATCTATAAGTGGTGTGAATCCACAGAGGTTTTTTCCGGACAGAAAAATGCGAACACGCATAAGAAAAGATTTTTTTATTGCTGAAAATGATGTGGTGTTCCTTTTTCTTGGGAGACTGAAACAGGACAAAGGAATTCTGGAGCTTGGGAAGGCATTTGCACAGCTGCAGCAGACACCAAAAAACATCCATCTTTTGATTGCAGGATCAGATGAGGAGTCACTTCAGGCCCATTCCCTTTTCAACCGGATGCAAAATGTTTATTTTGCCGGGCATACACAGACGCCGGAGCAATATATGAATGCAGCAGATGTGTTCTGCCTTCCCAGCCGCAGGGAGGGATTCGGCAGTGTAATACTTGAGGCAGCCTGCGTTGGCATTCCTGCTGTGGCCTCCCGTATTTACGGCGTTACCGATGCAGTGGTTGAAGGGAAAACAGGTCTTTTGCACAACCCCGGAGATGTTGACGATCTGTGCCGTTGCATGAATCTTTTTCTGGAAAATCCCGGCCTGAGGCTGACCATGGGTGCTGCCGCCCGGCATCGGGCTGTCACCGATTTTTCAGAAGACCGCATGACAGATGCACTGCTTCATTTTTACAGGCGATGTAACCGATAACCGGATGGAAAAAAAGGAAGGGCATTCATGAAACAAATTCTTGTCACCGGCGGGTGCGGCTTCATTGGAA
>JAWOEP010000426.1:0-2675 GCA_046482705.1 Desulfotignum sp. | reverse complement strand
GCACGACCGGTCGGACGTAACCCACCGACCCCAGGCGCCGGGTGAGCAGTTCCATGATCCCGAGCGTGACCAGGGAGCGGCCCGCCCGGGGCTCCAGAGATGCCCATGGGCGATTATATTGCCGGGCCCAACCATGTTTTGCCCACCGCCGGAACTGCCCGGTTTTCCTCTGCCCTGGGCGTGGACAATTTCATAAAAAAAACCAGCCTGATTCACTATGCCAAAAAGGCTTTTCAAAAAGAGGCAGATGATGTGATACGCCTGGCGGAAATAGAAGGCCTGCACGCCCATGCCAATTGTGTAAAATTGCGGAAAAAATAGGTCCTGTCCCGCCAGTTCCTGGAATTACATATTGACTGACAGGTTGATTTCACACTATAAAGAACGTTTACATAAAAGTTTGGCATTAACCCTATACCTGAAGACGCAACCACCATGCAGACCATACGAGGATTCAGAGATATACTGCCTGAACAGATACGGCTGTGGCAGAAAATTGAAAAGCTGGCCTTTGCATTATTTGAAGCCTTCGGCTACCGGGAAATCCGCATTCCTGTGCTGGAAAAAACCGAGCTGTTCGCCCGGAGTATCGGTGAGGCCACTGATATTGTGGAAAAGGAAATGTACACCTTTGCAGACCGCAAAGGGGACAAACTGACCCTGCGGCCGGAAGCCACCGCCTCCATCTGCCGGGCCTATATACAGCACAAGATGTATGCCAGTGATCCAGTCCGAAAATTTTATATGACCGGCCCCATGTTCCGGCGGGAACGGCCCCAGAAAGGCCGGTACCGCCAGTTTTATCAGATTGATGCAGAGGTGTTCGGCATTGCATCCGCCCTTGTGGACTGTGAGCTGATCTTTTTACAGCATGAACTGTTCAAAAGACTGGGCCTCACAGGACTGAGCGCCCATATCAACAGCCTGGGATGCCCGGAATGCCGCCCGGATTTTACCCGGTCCCTGCTGGATTTTTTAGGAGAGAAAAAACATGCCCTGTGTGATATCTGCCAGCGGCGGATGACCAAAAACCCCATGCGGATACTGGACTGCAAGGTCCAGACCTGCCAGGAAGCCCTGGCCGGCGCCCCTGCCACGGTGGACCATCTGTGCCCTGCCTGTGAAGACCATTTTAACACCGTGAAAACCACCCTGCAAAAGCAGCATGTGGACTTTTTCATTGACAAATCGTTGGTACGGGGCCTGGATTACTACACCAGAACGGCCTGGGAAATCCAGACCACAAGCCTGGGGGCCCAGAGTGCTGTTGCCGGGGGCGGCCGGTATGACGGTCTGGTACAGGAACTGGGAGGTCCTCCCACCCCTGCCATCGGGTTTGCCATCGGGTTCGACCGCCTGGTGGAAGTGATGGAGCAGCTGAAACAGATACCAACAGAACCGGGTCCGGACCTTTTTATTGTGGCCCTGGGGGAGCCTGCCATGGAAGCCGCCTATCACCTGTCCTGCGATCTGAACCGGTCAGGTTTTCAGGCTGTCACCGATTTCAGGGGAAAAAGTTTGAAAGCGCTCATGAAACGGGCGGACAAGCTCAACGCCCGCCGCGTGCTCATTGCCGGAGAGACTGAAATGGCGGAAAACCAGGCGATTCTGCGAAACATGGCCACCAGGGAACAGGTTTCCATTCCCATGGACCATCTGGTCCCTGCGCTGAAAAAAATTTTACAAACCGATAACGGATAACATGAGGATAGACCAGGTGACAGACTTACTAGGAGATATGAAGCGGACCCATTTTTGTTCTGAACTCCGGGACACAGATATTGGAAAAACCGTGGTGTTAATGGGATGGGTACAGCACCGAAGGGATCACGGCGGGGTGGTTTTTGTGGATCTGCGGGACAGAGAAGGCATCACCCAGGTGGTTTTCAATCCCCTGGTTTCCAGAGCCGTCCATGAAAAAGCCCAGGAGATCAGAAGCGAATATGTACTTGGCATCCAGGGAAAAGTGACGGCCAGACCGGCGGATATGATCAATCCCAATATGGCCACCGGCGCCGTTGAAATCCTTGTGGAGGAACTTGCCATCTTCTCTGTGGCAAAAACCCCGATTTTCCTGATTGAAGACCGGGTGGAAGCTTCGGAAAATATCCGGCTCCAATACCGGTACCTGGACCTGCGGCGGCCCCAGCTCAAACACAATATCCTGGCCCGGCACAAGGCCACCATGGCCATCCGCAATTACCTGGACCACAACGGCTTCATTGACATTGAGACCCCTTTTTTAACCCGGTCCACGCCTGAAGGGGCCAGAGACTATCTGGTGCCCTCCCGGGTTAACCAGGGCCAGTTTTATGCCCTGCCCCAGTCTCCCCAGCTCTTCAAACAGCTGCTCATGATTTCAGGATTTGACCGGTATTACCAGATTGTGAAATGTTTCCGGGATGAGGACCTGCGGGCGGACCGCCAGCCGGAATTCACCCAGATCGACATGGAGCTGTCCTTTGTCAATGAAGACCGGATCATGGAGATTGCCGAAGGCCTGATCCGTGCCATTTTCAAAAAAGTGCTGGGCACTGATCTTCCCACACCCTTTCCCAGGCTCACCTATAGCGAGGCCATGGACCGGTTCGGCCTGGACCGTCCTGACCTGCGGTTTGGTCTGGAACTTGTCAATGTATCAGACATTGTGGCAGACACCGGCTTCAAGGTGTTTG
>JAWOEP010000403.1:0-4994 GCA_046482705.1 Desulfotignum sp. | reverse complement strand
GGCCGCCGAACTGGACAATGACGCCCATGGGCTTTTCCGTCTCCACGATATGAAGCACATCCTCCGCAGTCAGTGGCTCGAAATAGAGGCGGTCGGAGGTGTCGTAGTCGGTGCTCACCGTCTCCGGGTTGCAGTTGATCATGATCGTCTCGTAGCCGGCCGATGAACATGAGCCCGTCATTGATGGTGTTGACGATTTTTTTCCAGAATATGTTCATGTCATGTTCTTTCACCGGCATGCTCCCTGTGTGTTCAGTTTAAACAGATGTTAAAAAAACAGTTAGAATTTAACATGTGTTTATATACCATTTAACACATGTCCTGGTCAACAACCAGAAGGGTTCTAAATATGTATTTTAAAATCAATGGGTTGAAAATGATTTTTTGTTGAGTAACCGCCGGCATGGGGGTTGCAGAATATGCACCAGTATACCTGTGTCGGGAAACCGGCAGAAAAGTGTATCTTTGGAGTTGATATGGCGGCAAAAATCACACTGGATCTGAAAGGGGTGGTGTCTCCCATGGATCTGCTTAAATGCAGTGCCTGCCTCACTGCCATGGATACCGGCGACATTCTGGAGACGGTACTGGCAGATGTGGACGTGGTGAAACATCTGACCATGATCATTCTCAAGTCCAATGATGAAATACTGTACCAGCGGCAGACACAGAACGGTATCTGCATCGGTATCAGAAAAGGACCAAGAAGTTATGATGATATAAAAGGTATGGAGAAAAACTATTAAAGTGGAGGAATTCGAAAAAAGGAGGAAACATGCAAATCACCAGAAGGCATTTTTTCAGGTTCATGGGTGCTGCAGGGGCATCTGCCGCTGTCCGGCCCCTGTCCGCCCATGCATGGCAGTCCAAGGCACCGCCTGATCCGTTCGGGTGCCTGGTGGATCTGACCCGGTGCGTGGGGTGCCGCAAATGTGAAGAAGCCTGTGCAGATGTCAATGGCCTGCCGGAACCGGAAAGGGCCGACTGCCAGTGTACTGTTTTTGAAAAGAACCGGCGGCCGGATGAAAAGGCCTTTACCGTGATCAACCGGTATTATACCGGCAAAGTGGATACCTTTGACAAGCCGGTGCCCACCTATGCCAAGGTCCAGTGCATGCACTGCCAGGACCCGGCATGTGTGTCCGCCTGTATTGTGGGGGCACTCACAAAAGAAGACACCGGTGCGGTGCGGTATGATGTCACCAAGTGCATCGGCTGCCGGTACTGCATGGTGGCCTGCCCCTTTGAAATACCGGCCTACGAATATTTTGATCCCATCACCCCCCGGGTGATGAAGTGTACCTTCTGCCAGGAGCGTATCAAAGAAACAGGCGGGCTTCCCGGTTGTGCCGCCATCTGTCCCACTGAAGCGATCACCTTCGGCCGGCGTGACACCCTGCTGACAGTGGCAAAAAAACGCCTGAAGGAAAATCCTGGTGTTTATATCCAGCACATATACGGGGAAAAAGAGGTGGGAGGCACTTCCTGGATGTATATTTCATCAGTGCCTTTTGACACGGTGAATCTGCCAACGCTTCCGGATACCCCGGCCCCGAAACTGTCGGAAACCATCCAGCATTCTCTTTTCAGCTACCTGTGGTCCCCGGTGCTGCTGTTCGGGGTGCTCGGGGCGATCATGGCCCGGTTCAGCCGGGGGAATGCACATAAGCAAAGTAACGCAGATAAAGGAGGTGACTGATGGAACATAAAGCAGGTCCCATGAACCGGCCGTTGTGGACCCCCGGGGTCCTGGTGATGCTGGTTTTCATGTTTGCCGGGGCCCTGGCCATTATTGCCCGGTTCACCGGCGGTATCGGGTATGTCACCAACCTGACCCATGCAAGGCCCTGGGGTATCTGGGTGGGCATTGATGTGGCCACCGGCGTGGCCCTGGCAGCCGGGGGATTCACAACTGCGGCCCTGGCCCACATTTTCGGCCGCCATTATTATGAACCCGTGACCCGTCCGGCCCTGCTGACGGCGGTGCTGGGATATACCTTTGTGGTCATCGGACTGCTGGTGGATATCGGCCGCTCCTGGGCCATCTGGAAACCCATGTTCCACTGGAACTTCAATTCCGTGCTGTTCGAGGTGGCCATGTGTGTGATGATCTATCTCACGGTCCTGTACATCGAGTTTCTGCCCATTGTGGCAGAGCAGTTCAAGGGCCGGGTCAACCTGCCGGGGATCCTGTCGAAACTGAACAACCTGGTGGATAAACTTTTACAGGCGGCGGACAGAATTCTGGGAAAGGTGATGTGGGTTTTCATTATCCTGGGGGTGGTATTGTCCTGCATGCACCAGTCCAGCCTGGGATCGCTCATGCTGGTGGCCCCCACCAAGCTGCATCCCCTGTGGTATACCCCCATTCTGCCGCTGCTGTTTCTCACCTCGGCCATAGCCGTGGGATATCCCATGGTGGTGTTTGAAACCACCCTGGCCACATCCTCTTTCAAACTGAATTCTGAAATGCACATCCTGGCGCCGCTGACCAGGATCACCATCTATCTTCTGGGGGTCTACATGCTGCTCAAGGTCGGGGATATGGTGGTGCGGGGTACCTGGGTGTATCTTCTGGACGGCACCACACAGACCAACGCGTTTATCGTGGAGATGTTGTTCGGGGTGATGCTTCCCTGGGCCATGCTGTTGTTCCAAAGGGTCCGGCAGTCAGCAAAAGGCGTTTTTTTTGCTGCAGCCTTGATTGTGGGCGGGGTGGTGCTCAACCGCATCAACGTGTTCATCGTGGGATTCAAGCCGCCGTTGAGCGATAACGGATATTTTCCGGCGGTATCTGAGATCCTGGTGACCCTGGGGCTGGTTGCGGCCCTCATGTTCATCTATCGCGTCGCTGTGACCTATCTGCCGGTACTACAGGCATCCAAGGAGGTAAGATCATGATAAAAAAAACGGGAGGAATCGTCTGCCTGATGATTTTGTGGGCAGGCGTCTGCACGGCCCAGGTCTGGCAGGCACCGGACCAGGAACGGGCAAAAGAACGGGCCAAAGAGGTGGTACCCTTTGTAAAGGAATACCAGGATGACTGCCGGATCAGCCGGCGTATCTGCCTGATAGATGCCGGGGTGTCTCTGGATGATGTGGAAACGGTGTATTTTCTGCTGGACAGCCCCATCATCAAGGAAAGAGAAGACCATTATGAACCGGTGCGGTTTGCCCATAAACGGCATGCAGCCCTGGTGAATGACTGCAGCAAATGCCACCATTTTCGGCCCAGGGATGAAAACGCCCTGGAAACCACCCGGTGTTCCGCCTGCCACCAGGACAGTTTCAATCCGGATCATCCGGAGCGCATCGGGCTCAAGGCAGCCTACCACCAGCAGTGCATGGAATGCCATCAGGAAGAGGCAAAAGGACCGGTGGACTGCACGGGGTGTCACCTCAAGCATGTGCCGGATCACAAGGAACTGGTGAAACTGCCGGACAACCCGGATCCCATCCAGGTGACCAAAGCCTGCCTGGAATGCCATGACACCCAGGGGGAAGACATGCTCAAAACCGCCCATTGGCTGTGGCGGGGACCGTCTCCCTACACCACCGGGCACCGCAAGGATATTCTGCACGGCAAAGGGACCACAGCCCTGAACAATTTCTGAATCAGCCCCATCAGCAACGAGGCTCGTTGCACAAGCTGTCATGCAGGGTATGGATGGAAAGATGCATCTTTTGATTTTACCGATAAAACCAGAATAGACTGCCTGGTGTGTCATGATACCACCGGGACTTACAAGAAGGACCCGCCCGGTGCGGGTATGCCCGAAAAGGATGTGGACCTGAAACTGGTGGCACAGAATGTGGGGCATTCCTCCAGGGCCACCTGCGGGGCTTGCCATTTCAATGGCGGCGGCGGGGATGCCATCAAGCATGCAGACATGTCCCGCCAGCTGCTGACACCGGACCGGAACTGTGACATCCACATGGGCGGGTATGATTTTGCCTGTGCAGAGTGTCACAAAACCCGGAACCACAAAATTGCCGGAAAAAGTTCCTCCGTGCCCGTGGCCGAAGGGGTGGTAAACTGTGAAAGCTGTCACTCGGAAACCCCTCATTACAGCGGCAATCTGCTGGACCATCACCTGAACACGCACTCCAAAACCCTGGCCTGCAATGTCTGCCATGCACCGGTGTTTGCCAAGTGCAAACCCACCAAAACATGGTGGGACTGGTCCAAGGCCGGAGACAAGGACCGTGAGGTGAAAAAAGACAAATACGGCCAGCCCGACTACAACTGGAAAAAAGGGGAATTCAAATGGGAAGAATCCGGTGTGCCGGATTATACCTGGTACGCCGGATATATGGACCGGGTCCTCATGGGAGACAAGGTGGACCTGGAGGCGGACGTGATCACCCTGACCGATCCGGTGGGCTCCATCAATGATCCGGAGTCCAAGATCACGGCCTTCAAAATCATGAAAGGCATTCAGGCCATTGACGCGGAACATGCCCATGTGCTGGTACCCCAGCTGTTTTCCGCAGACAAGGACAACACCACGGCCTACTGGAAAAACCTGGACTGGGACAAGGCGTTTCAGGCGGGAATGAAGGCGGTGGACCTGCCCTACAGCGGGGACGTCACATGGAAGGAAACCTGGATGTACTGGCGGATCAACCATGAAGTCATGCCTGCGGACATGGCCTTGTCCTGTGTTCAGTGTCATGAAAGCCTCAAAGGCGATCAGACCTGCAACCGCTGCCACCAGGATAACCGGGAGGTGGATTTCAAGGCCCTGGCCCAGAAAGGAACGGATTTTTCTCTGATGAAGTCCCTGGGACGGGATGTGGGTCATTTGATCGACAAAACCGATTATATCAACTTCAAGGCGCTGGGTTACGAAGGAGATCCCATCATCCACGGCGGGCGGTTCAAAAAGCTGCCCATGGGATATAAGGCCCCGGCTGAATAGCACCAATTAATAGCCCGCAGCAGAAAACTAGGACACCCCCCCCCTGGACCAGTTGCATCAACTTGGTTCAGG